>DNJQ01000077.1 GCA_003497225.1 Bacillota bacterium
TGCACTAACTTTGTCATCTAAGATGCTAAAAAAAGATGATATAAAGTATAGAAAATAAAAGTAAAAAGGTATATAATTTTTTAGTCTATGAAACAAGTAATAGGAAATACTTATAAAACAGTAAAGGGAGCAAAATTAGTTCTCGGATATATTGGTTTACTAATGGGACTAGTCGGTATTATTATCGGTCTTCCATTATTTTATATGCTTTTTAATAAAAATGAGTGGAACACCAATAATGCTTTAGCGTTTTTAATTCCTTCGCTCCTCTATATGTCTATAGGTTTTACATTATTTTTTCTTTTCATTTTTCATAAAAGGCCAGCTAAATTAGCTCGTCACCAAGATGCATTTATCGTTATGACTTGTTGGCTAATTGCTATTTTGGGTTCTAGTGCACCATTTTGGATATCGGGCAAATTAACCTTTAGCCAAGCGATATATGAAATGACAAGTGGTTGGACCACTACTGGAGTTAGCTGTTGGGACTTCGATAATAATCCTAATTCCAACTGTTTTCTTTTAGCCCGAACAAATACCATGCTATTTGGTGGAATTGGAATAATTCTCGTTATGATATCGCTCTTTTCTGATCGTTACGGAATGTCTTTATATTCCGCTGAAGGTCATTCGGATAGATTCATTCCAAATCTTCTTCGTTCATCAAGAATGATATTATTAATTTATCTAGGCATGATTTTTGTCGCCATGATCTTATTTTTAATTTTTGGAATGAACTTCTTCGATGCTTATAATCACGCTATAACTTGTGTAGCGACTGGTGGATTTTCAACGCATAAAGAATCTTTAGCCTTTTATCAAGCTATCAATGGATATCAAACCTATCAAACTTATGGAATATGGATTAGCAGCATGATAATGATGTTTGCTGGAAGTATATCTTCAATATCGTGGGTATTCCTCTTTAGAGGCAACTTCAAATCATTCTTTAAGTCAACAGAAAATCGTGGTCACTTACTTCTCATTTTAATCTTTGTTCCACTTCTTTTTGCAGGATATAATGTTTATAATGCTGAAAAAAATCTTTCTTCTTCCTGGATGGATTCGTTCTATTATACATTTTCAGCAATGACTACTTGTGGTTTTCAAATCAACGAATTTACCGTTAAAACCCACTCTTCTATCTTTATTCTTTTAACATTATTAATGCTCATCGGTGGTCAATCAAATTCAACATCTGGTGGATTAAAGATAATTCGCTTAAACATCTTGTTTAAATCGATCTTTATTCGTTTTAAAAACACCTTAACACCATCTAATACCCGCCACAGTTATCGAATTCATGTTAGTGGATCATATACCTATTTAGATGAAAATATGATGCATAGCAACAATATCTTTGTTCTTCTCTACATTATAATATTCATTTTTGGTGTAGTTCTCTTCTCTTATACCGGAACAAATATTGAGTTAGTCGCTTTTGAAGTTAGTTCGATGCTTGCTACTACTGGTCTATCTACTGGTATATTAATTCCCGTTATGGAAAGTCAGCCCTTTTATTACTATCTTTCCTCATTTATAATGATAGCAGGAAGACTAGAAATATTCGTTGTCTTCTATTCGCTCATATACTGCTTATATAAGCCCTATAAGAAGATTAAAAATACTTTAGAAAGAAGGATAAGATAATGTTATTTAATAGAAGAACTAACGCCTTTATCATCGGGTGCTCAAACATGGGCGCATATATCGCCTCACAACTTTCATCCCAAGGATACGATGTAACAATAATCGATAAAAATGAAAAGTCATTTAGAATATTACCCGATTCTTATTCCGGTTTTAAAACTCTTGGAAACGGAACAGATTTTGATTTTTTAGATAGCCAAGACATTAAATCCGCGGATATAGTTTTAGTTTCAACTGATGATGATAATGTTAATTGCTATATCGCTCAATATTTAAAACTTATCCTTAAACTTCCTATCGTTATTACAAGAATCTATAATCAAGAAAAAAGCTTAGTACTAAAAGATAGTGGAATTAAAATCATCTATCCAACTGAATTAGTATCGAAAGAGTTCTTCCATGTCTTAACTGATATCGAAGTTGAAGAAGAACAAAAGAAGGAGGACGAGAAGAAATGAATATCGTTATCGCCGGTGGACAAACCAAAGCTGATTTTTTAATCAGCATGTTTAAAAAAGAGCGCCACAACCTCGTCGTAATCAATGATAGCGTTGATTACGCTGATTACCTTTCTAAAAAACACAATATCGATGTTATAGTTGGTGATCCAACTTCAACTTTAGTCTTAAGTGAAGCTGAGATCGAAGAATTTGATATTCTCGTTGCTCTTACCCCATCTGACACCGATAATTTAATGATCTGTCAGCTAGGTAAAAAAATGCTTCACATTCATAAAACCGTCGCTTCTGTCTCTGACCCTACTAACGTTGATTATTTTACTTCTTTAGGTGTAGATACCGCGATATCAGCGACTTATTTAATTTCAAAATATATTGAAAAAGCTTCCGTTTTAGAAAACATGACAAGAACAATCGTAACTGAATTTGATTCTCTTTCCATAACTACTATCACTGTTTTAGAAAACTCCAATGTCGCCAACCGCTCACTATCAGAGATTAAACTTCCTGAGGGCGTATCACTTGGTGCTATTCTCCGTCAAGATAAAGTTATGGTCCCTAATGGTAAAAGTGTCATTAAGCCAGGTGATAAAATACTTATGATTACTTCTGCTGATATGCAAAATACCGCAATTAATATAATTAACTCTGAACGTAAAGAAACCAAATGACTTTAATAACTTTAACCGACTTAGTAAAAGAATTTAATGGTGAGCCGCTATTTTCGCCTATAAATCTTTCACTTTATAATAAAACTAGATTAGCCATTATCGGAAAAAACGGTTGCGGAAAATCAACACTATTAAAAATGATTATTGGTGAACTTCATCCTGATAAAGGGCAAGTTATATTAGCTAGTAATATTTCAATCGGTTATCTTTCTCAAAGTGTGATATCTGATTTTAATCATACTCTATATAAAGAAATAGAAAGTACCTTTTCTCACATTATTTCAATGCAAGAAAAAATGGAAGAACTTTGTAAAGAGATTGCTCTTCATCCTGAAGATAAATCACTACTAAAAAAATACGAAAACATAAGCAATGAATTTGAAAAACTAGATGGGTATAATTTCCGTTATAAGATCGATGTGATGCTATCTAAGTTCGGTTTTAATAAGAGCCAATACGATCGAGAGATTTCTTCTTTCTCCGGTGGAGAAAAAATGAAGATAGCTTTTTGTAAATTGCTTTTACAAAATCCAGATCTATTAATCTTAGATGAACCTACTAACCACTTAGATATTTCAACGATAAAGTGGTTAGAAAATTATTTGACTAGTTATAGTGGGGCTATTCTTTTTGTTTCTCACGACCAATATTTTATAAATGCTATAGCTGATAAAGTATTAGAGTTTTCAAATAAAGAAGTTACTCTATATAGTGGAAATTACGATAGTTATGCTGCCCAAAAGAAAATGCGCTATGAAAGCTTAATGAAACAATATATTAAGCAAGAAAAAGAAAGAAAAAAACTAGAATGGTTTATTAGATTTTATATGCCTAAACCACGTTTCGTTTCTCGAGCACACGACCGAGAAAAGAAACTTGCTAGACTTAATGCTAATGCTATTGATAAGCCAAGAGAAGAAAAAAACGACGTTCATATGAAGTTTTCTGGAACACTTCGTGAAGGAAAAAGAGTCTTTACTTTAAAAAATCTTGTTATAGGTTATGATAAACCATTATTAGATTCGATGAACTTTACGCTTTATGGTGGTGATAAGTTAGCTATAATGGGTGATAATGGAACGGGTAAAACAACATTTATTAAAACGCTATTACGTCACATTAAACCCTATTCAGGAGAAATAAACTTCTATGAAGATTATAAAATAGGTTATTTAAAACAAGATGGATTGATGCTTGAAAGTGAACTTGAAGTATTTACCTACTTTTCAAATAAATTCCCTGATTTAACTTCACAAGAAATCTATAACCTTCTCGGTGCATATTCATTTGAAAGAGATGATTTTAATAAAGTTATTTCTACTTTATCTGGTGGAGAAAAAATGCGCTTAGTCTTAGCTTCTCTATCCGCACAAAAATATGATCTTCTTATACTAGATGAACCAACTAACCATCTTGATATGTTTTCTAAGCAAGAACTATCTTCTGGACTTAATAAATTTGGTGGTAGCATTATAGTTATTTCTCACGATAGAGGCTTTATAGATTCAATTGCAACAAGCGTTATGTATTTTTATAATAAGCATTGTTATATTGCTGAAGGTAATTATTCAGAATTTGAAAGCAGATATTTAAATGAAATATTATCTGAAAAAGAAGACGAAGTAATTAAAAATAGTCCTAAAAAGGAACAAGTAGAAAAAGAACAAAATAACCAAAAAAGAAGAAAACCAGCCTTATCATACGCAAGATTATTACAAAGAATTGAAAAGATTGATAATCTAATAAGTGATAATAAGAACAAACTTAATAGTCCTGAATATTATAGTGATCAAGAAAAACTAAACTTACTACAAGAAGATATTGAACGTCTAACAAAGGAATTAAACTCTCTTCTTGAAGACTTAAGTTATTACGAAGACTAACTGCCACTTTTTTCATACCCGTTTGAGGCCCATTTTTCC
>DNJQ01000062.1:0-509 GCA_003497225.1 Bacillota bacterium
TGTAAGAATCTTTTTCTTTAATTAATAACCAGTTATCTTCTGATTCTTTTATTCTTATTAGTGCCCACTTTCCTTTAAGTCTTTTTCCATTAAGAATGAATTTAATCATTCCTTTTTTTAAACCTTTTTTAAAATCATTTAAAGGTTCATATTCTCCTTCATCAAAAAGCATCACTGTTCCACCACCATATTCACCTTTAGGTATTACGCCTTCAAAATCTTTATACTCTAAAGGATGATCTTCAACTTTAACCGCTAATCTTTTATCCTGTGGATTAAAAGAAGGTCCTTTTGGCACCGCCCAGCTCACCAAAACTCCTTTATATTCCAAACGAAAATCGTAGTGATCTTTGCGCGAAGCATGGTGTTGAACAACAAAAATATTATTCTTGTTTTTCTTTCTATTTACTTTTCCTTTTGGTTCACTAGTTTTATTAAAACTTCTTTTCTTATGATACTTTTCTAATTTATCCATATCGTATTTAGTATTGCTTTATAAATTGTGATTA
>DNJQ01000062.1:681-1157 GCA_003497225.1 Bacillota bacterium
TATTGCTTTATAAATTGTGATTAATCATTATTTTGCCTTACTAAATCTTTAACAATATCATTAAAGTCACTTAAAGACTTCATTTTAACTAGGTTTGAACGGAACATTGCCGCATAATTAAATCCACGTATATAAAATGGGGCAATACCGCGAAAAGCACTTATAGCTCTATTTTCACCATATTCTTCTACTAAATAGAACATATGTTTCTTCATTAAATCTATCTGATCATTTAAATCAGTTTTATTTATATTCTTTCCTTCTTCTAAATCACATAAATTTTTAAATACTAAAGGATTTCCTATGGCTTCTCTTCCTATCATATAAGCCTCAAAATCATATTTTGAATCTAGATTAGAAAAATTATTTAAACTTATATCACCATTAGCAATAATAGGTAGAAGATTCAATTTTTTAGCTTCATCAATAATATCGTAATTAACATTTCCCGAATACATCTGGGCGCGGGTACGGCC
>DNJQ01000062.1:1452-3989 GCA_003497225.1 Bacillota bacterium
CTGGGCGCGGGTACGGCCGTGAATAGCTACGGCTTTAATACCAGCGCTACGAGCAATTTTAATGACATCGAGGATATTTATATGATTATTATCATAACCTAGGCGCGATTTAATTATTACTGGGTGATGAGAATAATCTACCATTGTTTTAAAAAGTTCATAAAGTTCATCTTCTCTTTTAAGCCAATAGCTTCCAGCGTGCTGTTTTAAAACTTTAGGAACTGGACATCCTAAATTAAAATCTAAAAAATCATATTCCGC
Source organism: Bacillota bacterium (assembly GCA_003497225.1). Classification (GTDB taxonomy): domain Bacteria; phylum Bacillota_I; class Bacilli_A; order RFN20; family CAG-288; genus CAG-345. The sequence continues at coordinate 1,714 of DNJQ01000062.1, forward strand.
TACATCTTCTACTTTTTCTATAGCGTATTTAACTTTATCTATTTCTCCACCAAAAAGCTGAAGTGCTAATAATCCATCTTCTTTTTTACTTGGTAGCATCTCCATGGTCTTTTTATTTTTATAATAAATTGCTGTGGCTGAAATCATTTCTGTATAAGTTAAAGAAGCCCCACATTCATATGCTAGTTTTCTCATAGCCTTACTAGTAAAGCCAGCTAAAGGGGCTTGAATAAAACGATTCTTTAATGTTATTCCACCGATTTCTATTTTCTTCATAATATAAAAAACAGTTGACGAATCAACTGTTGCATTAATTTATTTTTCCTCAGATTCAACTTTGACGTTTTGTTGATCTTTACGTAATGTTCTCAAAGCCTTAGTTGAAATGCGCTTAACTCTTTTTCCATCGACAACTAAATCAACTTTTTGAAGATTTACGTTCCAACGTCTACGAGTAGCTCTCAGTGAATGTGAACGATTATTTCCACTAACTGGACCTTTTCCAGTTATAACACACTTACGGGACATAATTAAACCTCCTCAGCAACTTTTATATATTATCATGATGTTTTGTTAAATTCAAGATTAATTTTAAAATTAAACTGCGCATGAATCCTTTTGAGTTCATGCGCAGTATTTACGTTGTTATTTATTATTTTTAAACCCATCAATGATATTTAGCATAGAATTGCTATTGGGTTCAATAAGTAATACTTCAACATCTTTATGAGCTTCAATCGTTTCACCAAGTTCTCTTGCGGTGATGTTAAGAAGATTAATAGTCTCTTTCTTAACAAGAAGAATGACATATTTTTGACCTTGAGCGAACTTAGTTATACTGGCTTTAATTCCACGAACTGTATAATCTTTCGCTTCTAAAGAATCATTTTCAACAATGAGAATTAATTTCTGCGGTGATAACTCAAGAAGTCTTTTAAGAGTGTTATTGAATTCATCACATTGTGGGGCTTGACCTAAATATGGGAATTCCTCTTTATTAACTGTACCTTCAACTGGTTGTTGAGGTGTTACTTCTTCTACCTTATGTTCATCAACTGGTGGAAGTTCGCGGTGCTCTAATAAGTAAGTTATTTGTTCCGCGGTTAAAGTCTCAACTTTAAGAAGTGTTTCAGCCATTAAGATTACATCATCTTTGTGTTCAAGGAGCAACTTTCTCGCTGCAGCGTGACAATCTTCAATGATGTTTCTAACTTCTTTATCGATTTCATAAGCGATTTGAGATGAGAAGTTCTTCGTTGTATCGTTATAATCTCGACCTAGGAAGACCGAACCATTAGGAGATTCATATTGAATAGGTCCTAAGGGACTCATTCCATATTCGGTGACCATAGCTTTAGCGATGCGCGTTGCCATTTGAATATCATTGCTTGCACCGGTAGAAACATCTTCGAAGAATATTTCTTCCGATGTACGTCCACCAAGATAACCAGTGATCTGAGCTTTCAATTCATTTTTAGTTAAACTGAAGTGATCTTGTTCTGGTGTCATAAGTACGTGACCACCAGTTCTACCACGAGGAATGATGGTAACCTTTTGAACTTTATCAGCGTAAGGTAAATAGATACCTATAATAGCGTGACCAGATTCGTGATAAGCGATTTGCTTCTTTTCTTTTTCAATTAAGTTGCGATTGCTCTTTGCCGGTCCAGCTATTGAACGATCGATAGCTTCATCGATGTCCGCCATCGTTATCATCTTTCTTCGAGCACGAACGGCTAAAATAGCCGCATCGTTAAGGATATTTGCTAAATCAGCTCCCGAGAATCCTGTAGTTCTTGAAGCGATGGCATCAAAATCAACATCGCTGGCAACTGTTTTATTTCGAGCGTGGACGCGCATAATTGCTGCTCTTCCATCTTTATCTGGAAGATCAACAGTAATTTGACGGTCAAATCTACCAGCACGAGTTAAGGCCGGGTCAAGAATATCTGCGCGGTTTGTAGCAGCAATAATGATTATTCCACTATTATCTTCAAAACCGTCCATCTCAACTAATAACTGGTTCAAGGTTTGTTCACGTTCATCGTTTCCACCACCTAAACCTGCACCTCTTTGACGGCCAACAGCATCGATTTCATCGATGAAGACCAAGCACGGTGCATTAGCTTTCGCTGTTTTAAACATATCTCTAACACGGCTTGCACCAACACCGACATACATTTCAACAAAGTCCGAGCCGGAAATCGAATAGAATGGAACTTGAGCTTCACCAGCGACAGCTTTAGCAAGTAAAGTTTTACCTGTTCCTGGCGGGC
>DNJQ01000062.1:4274-5232 GCA_003497225.1 Bacillota bacterium
GTTTTACCTGTTCCTGGCGGGCCAACAAGAAGAACTCCTTTTGGTAACTTTGCTCCTAAACTTGTATATTTACTAGCGTTTTTAAAGTAATCAACTAATTCAACTAGTTCAGCTTTAACTTCATCGCATCCAGCAACATCGTTGAAACGAACTTTGGAGTTAGTCTCTCTTTTTGCGCGGCTTGAGGAGACTTCGTTCATTCCTCTCATTCCGTCTTTCATGCTCTTTGAAGCGCGAGAAATCATAAACCACATCGCTCCAAAAGCTACTACTCCAATAATGATGAATGGTAACCAAGACATGAAGGTATTATTTGATGGAACTAAGGTTTCATATTTAGTTTCATCATAATATGGAAGTGGTACATTAGAAACTGGATCTAGTTTAACTTGATTTGTAACAAAGACTCTTTGTTTATCGTCAACTGTTTTTTGTTCTAATTTATATTGGACTCTTGTTTGTAAACAACTCAAGAAGATTTCATAGCTCGCGCTCTCTAATCTTCCCGAGAAAGACATCTTCTTTTCATCATGGATTAAACCAACATTACCTGTTTTATCAGCTTCAGTTTCAATGTGATAATAGTAACCACTGATCGCGTGAACAGTAGTATCGTTTTTATATACTTGTGTTTGTAAAGAGAATACATATTCATTTTGAAGTATATATGCAAGTCTTCCATCATAAGAACAAACACCACTATCACAATTAACAGTTATATCATTGTTATTTATATTTGTATGACTTTTGCTCTTGTTTGAATTAAATGGATTGATAAAGAAAACAATCATTAATGCAACAATACCAAAGACAAAGACATACAAGATTATATTTACAATCAATGAACGTTTTTTGGAATTGTCATTTCGTGGATTATTATTTTCTACCATAACACCTCCTAAATGCTTAACTAATTATTAATATGACTCAACATTACTCTTATATAAACAATTTCTTT
>DNJQ01000013.1 GCA_003497225.1 Bacillota bacterium
AATCAGAACGAAGATATTTTGTATTAGGATATTGCTTTTCTAAATTAATTCCAATTTCATTGATTAAAGAGGAAGGCTTATGACTAGATACTGTCATTACTGTTGTAAAGTAATCATAATTATTCATACTAGCAAATTCATATGAAAGTCTTAACCTTAATTCGTGACAGAATGAGCACCTTCTTCCGCCCTCCTTATCGTCTTTATAATCTCCACAAGTTTTTAAATAAACATTATGATCATAAGGTAAAACATGAACTTTAATATTTGAATTATTTTCCTTATTAAAAAGATCAATAAAACGCTTTAAATTATCTAAACGTTTCTTCCATTCTTCATAAGGATATATATTAGGATTAAAATAAGCTATATCAATATTAAAATAATCATTCAAAAGAGTTACGGGATATGTTGAACATGGCCCGCAACAGGCGTGGAGGAGCAAGCTGGGTTTAGATTTTAAACCAGCTATTTCCTTTTTCATTAGTTCGTTATAATTTATTTTAATTTGATCCATTGTGTCTTAATCTTTAAACTCCAACTTATACTTTATAGATAATCATTTACTATATAAAAAGCAATCACAAAATATCTTTTAATGCATCCTTAAAAGATGAATAGCGTTTATACTTGCTAGGATTTTTTATCATTTCATTAAATTCTTCCATAGCTATAACTGTTACGTCATTGGAACAAAGCTCTTGTGCTTGCTTCTTTACTTCATCATCAATATTTATACTCCTAGATTCTTTGTCCATATAATAAATCCACCTATTAAATTATTATATTACAGTAAATAGAGAATTTTAAAAAGGAAAAAACGATATTTTTAATTTATTCTTTCAGCGCTTTTTTCATTTCCACAACATTTGCAAAACTTTTTGCATTTGAATCGTGTGACATTTTTCTTCCTTCTTCAATTGCTTCTATTGTTTCTGAATTTGGCACACTTAACTTCATATCAAACGGCAAGCCGTTTTCGCGTATAACTGCTTTAAGAAAGATATTAAAAGCTGTTGAAGTATTAATACCCAATTCTTCAAATATTTTTTCAGCGGCAGCTTTCGTATCTTTTGATGTTCTTATATTAAGATTAGTGTATTCCATAAAACCTCCTTATCATCAACTTCATTCTATAATATTACACGATATATTGAAATAAAAATTAGTAAATAAATCGGAGAATTTCGTAATATATACGAAAAAACAACTAATGCATTGGCTGCTTGAAACGTGAAGGAGGAAAATGTTTTTTACTTTCCTTTATATTCGATTTTAACTATTCAATTTCTCTAAGAGGGCATCAACACTATCAAAAGGTCCGTAAACATCATTTTCGTTTTCAGAATCAAAAATGGTTTTTTCTGTTACATCATTAGGAATCTCATCAGTGATTTCTAACGAAAATTTTTGTTCTTTACAGTTTTTGTTTTTTTAGAGCCAAAACTTATATTCGATGAAATTTTAGTCATAATTATGTTTTCCCATTTATTATCTAAAAAATAAACATTGCATCCCCAAAAGAGAAGAAACGATATTTTTCTTTAATAGCATGTTTATACGCCGATATAATCATATCCCTCGAACAGAAAGCTGAAACAAGCATTAAAAGAGTTGATTTCGGAAGATGAAAATTTGTTATTAAAGCATCGACGGCTTTAAATTCAAACCCAGGATAGATAAATAAATCAGTTTCATCGTGGCAGGCAACAAATTTATTATATTTATGATAAATAGTTTCTAATGTTCTAGTTGAAGTAGTCCCAATAGAGATGATTCTTCGTTTTTCTTCTTTAGCTTTATTTAGTATATCCGCGGTATTTTGATCCATAAAATATTCTTCGTGGTGCATTTTGTGATCTTTTAAGTTACTTACTTTTACTGGTCTAAAAGTTCCTAAACCTACATGAAGTGTTACATCACAAATTGTTACACCCATCTCTTTAATTTTATTTAATAGTTCGGGTGTAAAGTGAAAGCCGGCCGTCGGCGCGGCGGCGGAGCCTTCAATTTTAGCGTAGACAGTTTGATAACGATCGTTAGAAGAAACTTGTTTTTTAATATAGGGTGGAAGAGGCATATTACCAATCTTTTCTAATACTTCCATTAATATTCCTTCATAAGTTAATTTCATGTGTCTAATTCCTTCATCAAAGACTTTAGTACAAGTAGCAATTAGTTCATGATTTTCACCTATAGCAATTTTAGTTCCAAGTTTAACAACTTTAGCGTTTCCAACTAATACTTCATAGGTATCTTTATCTTCACTTAGTGGGTGAAGTAAAAGAAGTTCAACGTGAGCACCAGTATCTTCTTTAACTCCGAATAAGCGTGCAGGAATAACTTTAGTGTTGTTTCTAACTAATACATCACCCTTTTTAAGATAAGAAATAATATCACAAAACTTATGATCCTCTAATTCACCGGTATCTTTTTTTAAGACTAATAAACGCGACTCATCGCGTTTTTCAGCCGGAGACTGGGCGATGAGTTCAAGCGGTAAATCATAATCATATTCACTAATATTAAATATATCGTAATCAAATTTATTATTCATATTAGAATCCTCGGTCAGAGCCAAACTTATGCATTGTTTCGGCAGCAAATTCATTAAAGCGGTCGTTCTTTATCGCCTCTCTAGCGCGTTCAACGTGATGGATAAGGAAGCGGATATTGTGAATAGAGCAAAGTCTTGCCCCTAATCCTTCTTCGCATTTCATTAAATGATGAATATATGCGCGGGTAAAGTTTCTGCAGCAATAACAATCACAGTCTTCATCTAAAGGAGTGAAGTCTCTTTCATACTGTTTATTTTTAATATTTATTCTTCCGCGACTTGTCATCAATGTTCCGTGACGCGCAATTCGCGTTGGAAGGACGCAGTCAAACATATCTACACCCTTACTGATTCCGTCAAATATCATATCTAATGATCCAACGCCCATTAAATAACGCGGTTTATCCTCAGGTAAATGTTTTACAGCATATGATACCATTCGGTATTCAACATCTTTTGGCTCTCCAATTGATGTTCCGCCAATTGAATATCCATCAAAATTCATCTCTACAAGCTTTTTAGCACTATGTTCTCTTAAATCAGGAAAATCTCCGCCTTGAACAATACCAAATAAAGCTTGATCACTTCTTGTTTTAGCGTTTAAACCTCTTTTAGCCCAACGCAATGTTCTTTCAACGGAATTAGCCATATATTCTTTAGTACACGGATAAGGCGCACATTCATCAAATGACATAATTATATCTGCACCAATTAATTCTTCCGTATGAATAACAGATTCAGGGGTAAAGAATATTTTATGTCCATCTAGATGTGAGCGGAACTCCACTCCTTCTTCACTGATGTTGCGGTTTTTAGCTAAAGAGAAAACCTGAAAGCCACCAGAATCGGTGAGCATAGGTCCATTATAATTCATAAATTTTGCTACACCACCAGCTTCAGCAACAATCTCTGCTCCTGGTCTTAAATAAAGGTGATATGTATTAGCTAATATAACTCCAGCACCTAATTCTTTTATTTCCTCAGGTGAAAGAGTTTTAACCGTTGCTAAAGTTCCAACAGGCATAAACATTGGAAGTTCAACAGTTCCATGAGGTGTTACTAAATAGCCATATCTAGCCTCAGAATTTTTATCTTTGTGAAGTATTTTTAATTCTATCGCGCCCATGCTTTATATTATACACTTTAAGAACATTAATTTGTGATTAATATCTTTTTACGTTTAGGGTATTTATGCAAAACTTTAAAAATTAATGCTTTTTTACATTAACATTTTGCTTATATATGCATTTTGAGCTAAAAAGATTTTGTAAATATG
>DNJQ01000076.1:0-2023 GCA_003497225.1 Bacillota bacterium
CAAAAAAGTGGCAGTTAATATTACATATACGCTAGAAAGATTTTCATCGTATTGAAGATAACTTGTTTTACGATATTATTTTATGGTATAAAAAATATATCAAATATTTTTGAGGTATATGATATGGTTAAAAAAATAGCATTAAATGATAATTTTATTAATTTAAAAGTTGCACACCGTGGTTTGCACTCAGATAAAGTCAGTGAAAACTCATTAAATGCTTATTCATTAGCAGTAGAAAAAGGTTTTGCAATTGAAATTGACATTCACTTATTAAAAGATGGTGAGTTGGCGGTTGTTCACGATTCAAACTTAAAACGCCTAACTGGTTTTGATGTTGTAGTCGAAGATTTGAATTCAACCGATTTATCAAAATATCCGCTCTTAATTGATGGTCAAGACATTCCACTATTTAAAGATGTACTAAAACTTGTAAATGGTAAATCACCTTTATTAATTGAACTAAAAGTTCCTAATAAATTTGATCATAGACTAGTTGATATTATGCTCGAACAGTTAAATGATTACCCTTATACTGATAAAGTTGCATGCCAGTCATTTAATCCATTTGCAGTTAAATATACCAAAGAAAAGACAGATAAATACTCGGTTGGATTTTTATGTTCATATAAATTAGAAAATCAATCTAAATTTAGAACATATATTCTTAAGTCTTTGAAGTTATATAAATATATGCACGCTGACTTTATTTCTTACGATATAAACTATTTGCCCAATAAATATGTTGATAAGAAAAGAAAAAAAGGAGTTCAAGTTTTAACTTGGACAATTAATACTTACGAGAAGTTAGAAAAAGCTAAAACATGTGCTGACAATATTATTTTTGAAAAAATTGATGTTTAATGGAGTAAAAGTTTTATGGAGTCAAAAAAAGTATTATACTGGGCTGATTTTAAAAAAAGTTTTTCAAGGCATTTAATCGAACGTCTTAAAGAAAAATGTCCAAATTATGAATTTGATGTTTTAGATGAGATTTGGCGGATAAAAGAAGATTCTTTTGATTTAGATCAGTACGACATCGTGCTGCTTCAATCAACTGATGTTACAAAATTCTCTGCTAATGAAACAGAACGTAACATCATTGAAGAGCGCTTAGACGATTTTGCCGATAGTGGCAAAAAAATAATTGTTTCTCACGATGTTATTTATAGACGTACAAGAAATAAACGCCTTCAAGAAATGTTTAATTATCAAATTATTAATTTCCATAGATCAAAAGAAGTTAAATATTCAAAAACTCCATACTGTAAACGTGTTAATGCTTTCTCCTCTTTACAAAGCGATTTTAAACTAAACGACGGTGAAGTTTGTTGGGGATCTTTGGATAGTATGGATGATAAAAAAATCTTTTTTGATACAATTATCCAAGACCCGGAAACAGGTAAAAAAATAGTAGTGCCATTAGTTTTTGGGAAACTTTATAACTGCGATGGTCAACTAATTTGGTTTAATACTGGAGATACATTTGAAAATCCTCCTCAGCCAATTACTTCATTAGATGATAATTTTATCAATTTGCTTGCTGAATGTTTGAAAATAAATATAAAAGAATTAAAAGAGACAACTATAAACGTCAATCATCTTATAACAAAACTTCATCCTTGTGATTTTTCTAAACCTTTTACATTCATATCATATAGCAATAAAAATGACGCAAGGGTTTATGAAATATGTTTATTTTTAGATAAATTAGGAATCAATTATTTTTTAGATTTTAAAAACATATCAGCCGCAGCTCTTGGAAGCGATGGATGGAAAGATGATGTGTCACGCGCATTGAATCATGTAAACTGTACTTCAGCTTTTATCTTTATTTCAGAAGATTTTCTAAATAGCGATAATTGCTTTTATGAAGTACAAGAAATCAATAAAATAAGTAAAAAATTTGTTCCAATACTCATGAGTATTAGCATGAATCCAGAAAGAATACTTCAAGAAATAAATTCTTGGTCAGCTTTGACTGATGATGCTTTAGAATACAAGAATTTACTTGCTATTAGAA
>DNJQ01000076.1:2293-2522 GCA_003497225.1 Bacillota bacterium
TACTTGCTATTAGAAAAAAGAAAGATTCAAATGCACTTGAAATTAATCAACTTATATTTAATTGTCATAGAGATTTATCACAATTTAAAAATCCTCAACTAATATCAAGCATTATATCTAATTGCAATGTATCAAGTGACATAGATCTCAATGACGAAAAAACTATTGATGATTTAATTAAAGAAATAAAAGATGGGACAAGTGTTCCTTGTTAATGTTAAAACATTTT
>DNJQ01000076.1:2779-5010 GCA_003497225.1 Bacillota bacterium
AAAACATTTTTAACAACAAATTATTTCAAACAAATTTTCTATTGAGAAAATAAATAATTTGAAGTAACATTATATTGTTCGGAGGTAAATATGAGAAAGTTTTTTAAAGATTTCAAGGCATTTATTTCTAAAGGAAATATCCTTGATATGGCAGTTGGTGTCATTATAGGCTCCGCCTTCTCTGCCATAATTAATTCGTTAGTCAACGACATTTTAATGCCAGTAATTGCACTAATGGTTAATGTCCAATCACTTAAGGAGTTATCAATAACCCTTCATGCTGAATCTGCTCCTGGTGCTGGCGATGCATTAACATGGAACTATGGTAATTTCATCGCTGCTATAATTAACTTCTTATTAATTGCGTTGGTCCTATTCTGCATTATTAAAGCTGTTATGGCTGCTAATGGATTCACACATCCAAAACACGGCGAATGCATTACCAAACAAGAATATAAGAAATTTAGAAAAGAAGGCAAGTCAAAAGAAGAGATCAAAGCTATCAATGCTCAAAGAGTTGAAGAAAAGAAGAAGGCTGATGAAGAAGCCAAGCGTGTAGCCTTTGAAAACTCAACCGAAGGATTACTTAAAAAGGCCGTTGAATTACTTGAAAGAATTGAAGAAAAAGATAATAAAGATAAAGAAAATAAAAAAGCTAGCAAGTAATTTATAGTAAATTAAACAACAAAAAAACTCAGAATCGCTCTGAGTTTTTTTATTGTTAGTTAATCGGTGCTTCGTTTTGAGTGGCAGCCTTTTCTTGATTAGCTTGAATTTCTTTTAAAAGATTTCTTCTTCTTTCTTCACGACGTTGGGTCTTCGCTTTAATTTCATCATACTTATGTGCATAATGTTGAAGAACAATGACAATGAAGAGAGTTGCTATAATAAGAATAATCGTTCCTAGAATTCTAAAGTCAATTAGATTTCCCATGTGTAACTTTTGGGCTAAATTAACTTGAGCGCTATATAATGGATTATCCGATGTAAGTTTAGGAAGATTGAAGGCTATAATTCCTAGAATTCCAAGAATAAGCCCTAGTAACCATAAGCAACCAAATATTACTAATAATACGATTTCAGTACGTTTTGATTTCTTAATACGATCACTAGCCATTTTTATTTTTCACTACCCTTATCAGATTCAGCTTCTGCTGCCGGCGCTTCGCCTTTAGCCATTTGTTCACGCATTGCATTTTCGTATTCAACTAATTCGTTATACATCTTTTCATGCAATGGTTGCCATTTCTTTGTGCTTTCAACGAGATATTTATTAAATGTCATGCAGAATTCATTTAAAACATCTACGAGAGTTTTTCCTTCAGGAATAGCCTTTGTTCCATTGAAGTAATTTAATGAATCAGTATAATTTGCATAGGTTTGCTTGAGTTCATCATCTAAGTAGATTGTATGCTTCATACAGAAATCAGCATATCCTAATAATTGCTGAAGTTCAGAACGAACGAAGTATACTGTAGGATCATTTTCAAGTTTAAACTCTGGTGAATTTACATCAACTCCGTTTTGTCTAGCAGTATCAATTGCTGCACGTGCTGCTCTATTATATTCATCAAACTTGTTTGCAATATTGATACAAACAGCTGTCATATAATTAGCACGATAATATTGATCATATGCTTCAAAAAGTTTTCTAAAATCTTCTTGTGGATCTTTTAAATCTTTTTCAAAATAATTCAAATGACCTACAATGGTTTCTGAAACGGTTTGATTAAGTCCAACGATCATGTCAAATAAATGATTTATTCTACTTGATTCAACATGTACTTCTTTTTCACCAACTGCGTTCTTAATTATAGAAACGACAGGAGTGTTAGAATCTTCCTTACGATTATTACCGTAAACATCGGTTGAGAACTCTTGTAATTGGGACATGATTTTTGTTCCCTTGTCGTTCTCTTCAGCTACTTCTGGATTGTACTTACGAGAATTTCTTTTGCAGAAATAATCCATTGGTGAGCCTTCAGCTAAGAAATGATCAAAAACTCTTCCGCGGACTTCATATCTTTCTTCATATGCTTTACGTTCCGTTTCATCCTTGAAATTAATCATTACAGAATAATCCAAGGAGTTTTCTATCAATAATGCTACCTGGTATATACCCATAAGGAATCTTGTGTTATCATTCATATTATTGTATCCTCCAAATGACTTTATATATTGTAACATTAAAGTTAAAACGCTTCAAGAAAATATATAATAAATATTACTAA
>DNJQ01000040.1:0-6770 GCA_003497225.1 Bacillota bacterium
CCGGAAAAAGTGGCAGTTGGCCTAAGTTTAAATTTAATTTATATTCTTTTTTATAGTGAAAACATTGTTATATTATATATATTTTTATAATCATATTTATTGCACATAATAAGTAAATAGAATACAATCTTTATGGAGATTTTTTATGAAAAAGTTAAGCATTAAAAACCTTGTAGTCGAAGTTGAAAACAAAGTCATCTTAAAGGATGTTTCTTTAGATGTTGAAAGTGGTGATATCATCGCTTTAGTTGGACCTAATGGTCACGGAAAAAGTACATTGCTAAATGTTTTAATGGGTAATCCTCAATATAAAATTGTTTCAGGAAGTATCTTTTTAGATGGTGAAGATATAACTTCTTTTGAACCAGATAAAAGATCTAAATTAGGATTATTTATGGCTTTTCAAACTCCACCGGAAATTGAAGGCGTATCATCTTTAGATTATTATAAAGAAGCTATTAATGCTCATCTTGATAAGCCAATATCTCTTTTTAAATATTATAAGGCGTTAAATGAAGCAAGTGAAAAAGTTAAGTTTGATTCGACAATGAAAAGTAGAGCACTTAATGTTGGTTTTTCTGGCGGTGAAAAAAAGAGAAACGAAATACTTCAAATGCTTCTTCTTAACCCTAGCATTGCGCTTCTTGATGAGATCGACTCGGGCTTAGATGTTGATGCTTTTAAGCTTATTGCTGATAATATCTTAGAAGTTCATAATAAGCTCAACACTTCCTTTATCATCGTTTCTCATTATGACAAGTTATATAAGATGGTTAAACCAAATAAAACAGCTGTTTTAATTGATGGAAGAATCGCTATAGTGGGTGATGGTGATTTAGCACTTTATATCGCTTCAGAAGGATATGAATCCTTTTCTAAAAAATACCATATTGATATAAACAAAAAAGAACGGGAGATGCCAGTACTACAAAGTTGTGCGGCAAAGAAAACCAATGATAAGTAAAGGTGAAAATAATATTTTTCTTCCTGAACTAGAATGTGATTTAAGCGAGAAGTATGATGTTAATGATTCGCTTTTAATTGAGGCTCTAGTAAAGGGAAAAGATAAGAGAAATATTGAGTGGAATTTTAATCTTAGAAAAAACGCAAGTTTAAATATTGTTCTTTTTGATTTAGCTTCTCATGAAAGCAATATTAAAATTTTTGTTGATGCGGAAGAAGATACCGAAGCAAATATATATATTGCTTCAAGCACTATTAATGATAAAAAGATTTTTAATGTTGAAGTAATAAATAAGGGTAGAAATGGTCATTCAAAAGTTAAGATGTATGGCGTTAATAAAGGCTCAGGAACGATGAAGTTTTTAGGTGCAACAACGATTGAATTTGGTGCTAAAAAAAGTGATGTGAGGCAAGATGGAAGAATCATTAATTTTTCTAGTTCTTCTAATTCTGAAGTTAGCCCTAAACTATTCATAAAAGAAAACGATGTTAAAGCCTCTCATGGTGCGGTTGTCGGTTCTGTTCCTAACTCTTCTTTGTTTTATCTTATGAGTAGGGGAATCTCTCGTAAAGACGCCATTGATCTATTAGCTCGCGGTAGTTTTTTAACCTTTGTTGATTTATTGAGTTCAGAAAAGGTTACTGAAGCGGTAAAGAAGGAGTTGAATTATGATTGACGTAAATAAAATTCGTGAAGATTTTCCAATGTTTAAAAATTATAAGACCGCTGAGGGAAAACCAATCGTCTATTTAGATAATGCTGCAACTACCTTTAAGCCTTATAGCGTTATTTCTGCTATTGAAGATTATTATATGAAAGAAACTGCAAATGCACACCGCGGAGATTATGAGTTAGCACACAATGTTGATGTTCACTATGAAAGTGCGAGAGAAACAGTAAAAAGATTTATCAATGCTGAAAGAAAAGAGGAAATTTGTTTTACTTCCGGAACTTCAATGAGCATCAATGTTATTGCTTATGGATTAGAGCATTTGCTTAATAGCGGAGATGAAATAATTCTTTCTGAAGCGGAACACGCTTCAAATGTTCTTCCGTGGTTTGGTGTAGCTAAAAAGAAAGGATGTATTATTAAATACGCTCCAATAGATGAAAAATTAGGAATAGTAACACCAAAGGGATTAGAAAGTGTAATAAGTAAAAAAACTAAGGTTGTTTCATTAGCGCAAGTAACTAATGTTCTTGGAGGAATGAATGATTCGAAGGCTTTAGCTAAAGTTTGTCACGCTTATAATGCACTATTTGTTTTAGATGGCGCGCAGAGTGTGCCACACGTTAAAGTTGATGTTTTAGATTTAGATTGTGACTTTTTAGCTTTTTCTGCTCACAAGATGTGCGGCCCAACCGGAATTGGAGTTTTATACGGAAAGTATGAACTTTTAGATCAAATGCCACCGCTTCTTTCTGGTGGAGGAATGAATACGCGTTTTGAAACTTGTGGAAATATTCTTCTTCAAAGACCGCCACTCAAATTTGAAGCTGGTACCCAAAATATCGCCGGGGCATATGGACTTAAAGCAGCGATTGAATATTTAGAAAAAATTGGAATGAATAATATTGAAGAATATGAAAATATGCTTCATGAAAGATTGATTTCCGGTTTAAAGAAACTTGATAATGTCGTTATTTATAATCCCTATTCAACAACTGGTATAGTAACTTTTAATATTAAAGATGTTTTTGCTCAAGATGCTGCTACTTATTTTTCTTCTAAAGGAATAGCAGTAAGATCTGGTCAACACTGTGCGAAGATACTTATGGATTATTTAAAAACATCAGCGACAGTTCGCGCTTCAACTTACTTTTATAACACGATAGAAGATATCGATAAATTGATTGAATGCGCAAAAGATGGAGGTAATTTTCTCGATGCCTATTTTTCTTAGTCAGGAAGAGATGCGTAGTATCATAATGGATCACTACATGCATCCACATAATATTGAAGATAAATCCGATGATTCATCGTATTTATCTATTCACATGGATTCAGCATCTTGTATCGATGATATTTTTGTTCATGTAAAATTTGTTGACAATCAAATTGAAGATATTAAATGGCACTATAATCAGTGTTGCGCCATTTCTCGGGCTTCTTCTTCAATTATGAGCGAACTGCTCATCGGTAAAACAATTGAAGAAGCAGAGGAAATCATCGATAATTTTAACGCCATGCTCGATGAAAGAGATTATGATACGGATTTACTTGAGGAAGCAAATTGTTTTTGTAATACCTCAAAACAACCATCAAGAATCAATTGTGCGACGATATCATATCGTGGATTTTTAGAGGCATTAAAGGAGTATCGCGATGAAAAAAAATAATTTTGATCACGACTTTTCAGTCGAAAACTTTAAAGATGAAGATACTTCAATTTTAAAGACCGAAAAAGGACTTAGTGAAGAGACGATTAGAAATATATCTTCTTATAAAAATGAGCCTAAAGAGATGCTAGAAAAAAGACTTCAAGCTTTTCATGAATTTGAAAAACACCCTAACCCTTCTTGGGGACCAGATTTAAGTTTTTTAAATTTTGCTGACTATACATATTTTACTAGAATGGTAGATAAAGTATCATCTTCTTGGGATAAGGTCCCTGAAACTTTAAAGAACACTTTTACTAAACTTGGAATTCCTGAAGCTGAACATAAATTTTTAGCTGGAGTTTCAACCCAATATGAATCCGAAGCTGTTTATCACAATATGCTCGATGAAGTTAAAGAAAAGGGAATTATCTTTTTAGATACGGATAGTGCTTTAAGAGAATATCCAGAATTATTTATGAAGTATTTTGGAAAACTCGTTCCACCGACAGATAATAAATACGCTGCACTTAATACGGCAGTCTGGTCTGGTGGATCATTTATCTATGTTCCCAAAGGAGTAAAACTTGAAAAGCCTCTTCAATCATATTTCCGTATCAATAACGAAAGATCAGGCCAATTTGAAAGAACCTTAATTATCGTTGATGATGATGCATCAATTCATTATGTTGAAGGTTGTACTGCACCTATTTATTCAAAAGATTCTCTTCATGCGGCCGTGGTTGAAATTTATGTTGGAAAAAGAGCGAAGTGCCGCTATTCAACGATTCAAAACTGGTCGACTAATATCGTTAATCTAGTTACAAAAAGAGCGATAGTTGAAGAAGATGGCTTGATGGAATGGGTCGATGGAAATGTGGGTAGTGGATTAAATATGAAGTATCCCGCTTGCATTTTAAAAGGTGATAGAGCAAAAGGAAGCTGCATCTCTATTGCGGTAGCAAGTAAAAACCAATATCAAGATGCTGGGGCGAAGATGATTCATTTAGGAAAGAATACTTCTTCAACAATTATATCAAAGTCGATTGTTAAAGAAGGCGGAGTGGCGAATTATCGCGGTAGAGCGGAGATAAGTTCTAAAGCTATAGGTTCCCAAGCACATGTTGAATGCGATACTTTAATTTTAGATGACATATCTAAATCTGATACAATCCCAACAAATATTGTAGGAAATGATTCTTCTTATATTGAACACGAAGCATCAGTTTCAAAACTTGATGAACAAAAGCTTTTCTATCTTATGAGCCGAGGATTAAGCAAAAAAGAAGCCGCTCATCTTTTGGTCATGGGATTTATTGAACCATTTAGTCGTGAACTTCCGATGGAATATGCGGTGGAATTAAATCAGTTAATTAAACTTGATATGGAAGGAAGCATCGGATGAATTTCGATGTAATTGTCGTTGGTGGTGGTCACGCTGGGTGTGAGGCCTCTCACGTTTGTGCAAAAAAAGGCTTAAAAACAGCGATGTTTTGTATGTCCTTTTCCCATGTTGGAAATATGCCGTGTAACCCATCAATTGGTGGAAGTGCTAAAGGCATTGTTGTAAAAGAAATCGATGTTTTAGGCGGAATTATGGGTGTAGTTGCTGATCGAAATGCACTGCAGTTTAAAATGCTCAACCTCTCTAAAGGTCCCGGTGTTCATGCTTTAAGAACGCAGGAGGATAAAATAACCTATCCAAAAGATATGCTTGAGACTTTAAAAAGCACTAAAAATCTAACCTTAATTGAAAAAGAAGTGGTGGAATTAATAGTTGAAGATAAAGTTTGTTTAGGTGTAAAGTTAGTTGATGGGGAAGAAGTTCGTGCTAAAGCGGTAATTTTAACGACGGGAACATATTTAGAGGCGGATATTCTTCGTGGAAGTTCTCGCGTACCAGAAGGGCCTGATGGGGATAAAAGAAGCCACGGATTATCAGAAAGTTTAAGGAAAAATGGGATATCTTTATTTCGTTTAAAGACAGGAACTCCACCGCGCATCAAAAAAGAATCGATCGATTTTTCTCTTCTTGAAGAACAGTTAGGATCTAATATGCCTTTAGCTTTTAGTTTTGATACCAAAGAGAGAATGAAGATTGAAGATGAAGTGAAGTGTTATTTAACTTATACTAATGAAAAAACACACCAAATCATTGAAGAAAACCTTCATAAATCAGCGATGTATGGTGGATATGTTAAAGGTGTTGGGCCAAGATATTGTCCGTCTATTGAAGATAAGATAGTTCGTTTTAAAGACAAACCGAGACACCAATTATTTATCGAACCAGAATCTTTATACACTGATTCTTATTATCTTCAAGGATTTTCTACTTCGATGCCGATTGATGTTCAAGAAAAGATGGTTCATTCTTTAAAAGGATTAGAAAATGCTGAGATATTAAAATATGCTTACGCTATTGAATATGATGCTATTGAACCATCGTTCATCGATTATTCGCTTAATGTAAGAGGAATAAGGGGACTATATGCCGCGGGTCAAGTTATTGGTACATCAGGATATGAAGAAGCAGCGGCTTTAGGATTAATGGCCGGAATAAACGCTAGTCAATATATATTAAATAAGGAGCCATTCATTTTAAAAAGAAGTGAAGCTTATATCGGTGTTATGATTGATGATTTAGTGACAAAGGGAACTCATGAACCATATCGTCTTCTTTCTTCGCGCTCGGAATTTCGTTTAATGACAAGAAGTGATAACGCTTTAGAACGCTTGTTTATGAAAGGTTATGAACTTAAAATAAATAGTGAAGAAAGAAAAGAAAGATTTGTTAAAAGACAAGAACTTCTTTCTTTAAGTAGAGAATTATTAGAAACAATTCGGATAGGAAAGAATAAAGAAGTTTTAGATTTATTAGAAAAAAGAGATTTAAAACTTAATGATCCAAACTCAAAGTCATTATATGATTTAATTAAAACGAGAAAAGTTGATTATAAAGATTTAGCTAATATATATTCGGAATTACCGAAATTGGATTTTGATGAAGAGATGT
The DNA here is from genome assembly GCA_003497225.1 of Bacillota bacterium. Lineage (GTDB taxonomy): Bacteria > Bacillota_I > Bacilli_A > RFN20 > CAG-288 > CAG-345. The sequence continues at coordinate 6,297 of DNJQ01000040.1, forward strand.
CTTTAGTTATTTCAATTCAATACGAAGGCTATATTAAACTTGAGGAAAAAGAGGCGGAAAGACTTTTAGCCAGTGAATCTTTCCCGCTCGATAGCGATATTGATTATATGAAAATAGATGGTCTATCAATGGAAGCAAGAGAAAAACTCAACGCGATTAAACCGAATAATATCGGAGAAGCATCGCGCATAAGCAATGTTCATCCTTCAGATATTAGTGTTTTATTACTATATTTAAAAGGAGCGAAGAAAAGTTAATTTTTATTAACTATAATTTTTTCTAATTCATCTTTAATTCTTGCTGCTTCTTCTTTTGAAGTACAGTTAATTACAATCTTTTTTCCTTGAACGTAAAATCTATTTGTACGCTTATTTTCTTTACTTTTTAAGTGATTAACTTCATTTTCTACTTCTATGGCAGTTAAATCATATTCTTTTATTTTCTGGTAGAGTTTAATTTTTTCTTCATCAGAAG
>DNJQ01000040.1:7052-7252 GCA_003497225.1 Bacillota bacterium
TACTGAATAAGGAATATTTTTATCAATGATATCTTGCTTAATAATATCAGGAAGAGAAAGAAGTTTAACCGTATTAATTATTTGAGGTTTAGAAATTCCAATAATGCTGCTTAAACTTTGATAAGTGACGTTATAATTATTTTTAAGTTTTAAATAAGCCTCAGCTTTAATTAAGGGATTATAAATATTATTATTAATTT
>DNJQ01000021.1 GCA_003497225.1 Bacillota bacterium
TTTTGACACGCTTTGGATGGTACCTAAAAACACCTTTGGATTATATTTCATAGGGCAGTTCAAGAAATTAATAAGATACATTAAATGTGCTTGATTACTGATATTTAACGAAGAAACAATCTCTAGCTTACTATTGGGATTGCTTCCTAAATTGATAGCTGAAACACCATATGGATTTTTATCTCCATCCCATGGGGATAGTCCTATGAACCCTCTCGCCGTGTGGGTAGTTCTTTTAGTTACTATTCCCATATTCTCGGTCTGGTTCCAATATAAATGGGAGGTTAATTGCTTATTTTTTCCTTTAGTTCTCTTCTAAGTTTTTTTGCCGTTTTTTTCTTTTCTTGATCAATATTGTTTAATATTTCATGATTTTCCTTAAAGTATGTATTATCTAAGTTCATAACGTCACATATCAATTTTAAAGGATCAAGTTCTTTACATAACTTATCAACCGTTTCTCTATTTAGTTTTTTAGTTAAGCCAGCTTCAAGTCTATTCTTTGCTCCATTAATTGCAATATATAGCTTATCTTCTTTAAATTGGAATAAAAATGTACCTTTTATTATGGTTCTAATCTTATTGAGTTGCATTATTAGCTGTGGTGTTAAAACATAAAATCCTATATGTTCATCCGAAGCATAAGCATCATAGTTATCTTCAAATTCAGTACTTTCTAAATGTATTTCCTTTAAGTGCTTTGGAATAATGAATTGGCTAGAACCTATCTCCTTTTCTGCAACTCTAATTTCGCCATCAAATGGCTTATTAAATTCATATACAAGGACTATACCATCAAAGTAAGTAGTTCTTGAAGTATGGCCATCACCATCACTATGTGTTTCATATGATTCAACATCAGCGCAGCGGAATTTAACGCCTTTATAAACCGCTGATATATAATCTTCTTGTGATAAAGTGTGGACTCGGAACATATCCATTTTCATTAATTCACTAGAGTCATAACCAGTGAATGGTCTATAGATTGCACTTTTTCCAAGTGCCTTTTTAATAACGAATGGAATTAAATGTACTTTGATTGCTCTATTTTTAGCGAAAGAAAGTCCGCCAACAGGAAAAAGAACGCCAAAGACCATAAACATAATTCCTGGCATAATATCAACAAAAACTATAAGTATTATACCTATTGCAATTAATATAACGCCTAGAATAACAAAAACTAATATCCTACTTTTTACTTTCTTATTAATCTCAGCAATCGCTTCATCTACCTCATTTTGATTCATACTAATCTCCTATCTAATGTTTTGCAAAATGTAAACAATAACTTTTTCAAGTGAACTGTTCTTCCAAAGGAAATCTCGACATTCATCATAATATCTTTCAGCGGAAAGTGACATATGGGTTACTTCGTTTAAGATAAATACTACGTCCATTCTCATCGAATCTTTAAACGCTTGCCAGATTTCTTTAGGAAAAACTTTTTCAGCAACGCCTTCTTTCTTTTGAATGTATTTATACATCGTTATCCAAGCGGATAAAGGTTTAAACTTGTCTGTCCATTTTCCATTATCGTGATAAATATTGTTATCATCTAAATGTATGTAATAAAGATGGAAAAGACACTCCAAAAATGATCTTATAGTTCTATAAAAGATAATTGGATCTTTTACTGGGTTAAATCTTTCAAGTATATCTTTATCTCTAATTACTGAAATCTCAACCATTTCTTCTAATGTAACCTCGGTTACTTTCTTCTTTAATAAAGATCTATTGAGTTTTCCATCAGTAAGATGATGGAAGATATTACCTTTTTTAATCTTTTCTTCTTCAGGAACTTTTACTTCTGCTTTAACAGCCTTTTTAACATCATAGAACTGCTTTGCTGTCATTAATTGATTATAAAATTTCTGATCAATATCTTTTACTAACTGTGGACAAACTGCTATAACTCTCGCTAAAAGTAACCAATGATCAATACTGCTAACTCTATATAATCCTTCTTCTGAAGGTTCAGCACGCAAAGTTGGAAATTCTTTTTTGAGTGTAAGATAATCCATTACTTCAGTCTTATAACGAGGTGATAATCCTTTTTCTAATAAACTTTTAAAATCAAACGCTTCTATTTCATCTAACTTTAAAACTGTATTGCCATATTTTATCGGTGCACGAAGTCTTTCATCTAAAACATCGTTTGAGATATCTAGATTAAGTTCAATAGTTTCTGTAACCGAAAGTCTATGTGGTTTTGTTTCTTCTAAAGTATTAATTGAAGATTCTATCGTTGGTAAAGAAGATTTAGGCTTTTCTTCTTCCACTTCGTTGGCGGGGTTTTCTATATCCTGAACATTTTCAACTACTTCTAAATCTTCTTCCTCAATGTGCGATTGAGGCAAAGATAAAATACCAACAATCTTTCGATAACCTAAAGAAGTAACATATTCATCTTCAAAGAAATTATAAGAAAAATTCAAATTTTTAAAATCATACTTGTTATTATTAACGTAAGTTACTACATCTTCTAGCATTTCAGGAAAAACATTTTCTATTAATCTATATTGAGAAAGTAGCTGCATAGCTAAAATAGGATAGACCCCAACAAATGGTGCATAGAAAGCGTCATCTTTAAAATAACAGTTAACATCAAATGGATTTAAACCATATGTAACAATGTTGCTCATTAGTTGCTTAAAAGTCTGTGGGTCACGATAAATGTAGTTATATAAAATATCTATTTGTGAATTAAAGTGAATGCTTTCTGCCGGTAAAGTTTGAACAACAAATGGGTGTGAATAATGATCATCTACTCTAATCTTATTGAAGAAAGGATCAAATTTAGCCTTTTGTAAATCAGTAGCAATTATATCAGGCACTTCACCAGGATATTCAATGTTATTGCTTAGTAATTGATAAGCAAGAAGAAAGTGCTTATTCTGTTCACAAACATAAAGTTTTTGATCAGAATCATAATGAACTTTTATAGGATTTTGAAAGTTGTGTGAAAAACATCTTTTTATAAGTCCTATAAAATCTGGCCTATTAATGATAGAGAGAACCTCTTCTTCAGGAAGTTTAGCAAAATCAGCAACATTCAAATATCTTATGTCAAAATTATTTTTACTAACTTTAACTCTTATATCATGAAAGAAATTAGGTGTAACTTCAGTATATGGTTTTGTCTTCGCTATTAAATATTCATAAAGTTCTGTAAAATTATATATTAACAAAGGATTAGCAACTACCTTAGCAATAGCTACATCTAGCGGTCTATCTAAAACAATATAGCCATAACTTGAGTTTGAAACTAATATGTTTGGAAGACTATGGAACATATTCGCATCACTTCCCCGAAGGATAGAAGTAATATAATCATCAATTTTAGTTTTAATGTAATTTAAATCATATGAGTGCAACAAAACACGAAGATCATGACGATCATTAATAAAGTAGAACTTATTTATGTCAATCTCCTTCAGTAGAACACTCATATCTCTTTTCCCTTTAATTTAAAATATATAATATTTTAATAT
>DNJQ01000043.1:0-241 GCA_003497225.1 Bacillota bacterium
CACAAAAATGCGTATATACGCAATTATTGTACAAGGAGAAATATGTATATTGATCGTGATGATTACTTAAAGAAGTTTATTCAAAAGAAGGAGAATGGACAGATAAAAGTTATTACTGGTGTCCGTCGCTGTGGAAAATCTTTCTTGCTTTTTAATATTTACTATAATTATTTGCGTTCAATAAATGTTGATGAAAAACATATCATCACTTTAGCTTTAGATAATGATCAAAATATTGAAT
>DNJQ01000043.1:470-1551 GCA_003497225.1 Bacillota bacterium
CAAAATATTGAATATCGAAATCCATTAAAATTAGGAAAGTATATACGTGAAAAAATAAAAGATGACAAAATGTATTATGTTTTTTTGGATGAAATTCAAAAAGTAACTGAAATGCAAAATCCTTATATAGATTACGCGGAAGATAAAATTACTTTTGTTGATGTTCTTTTAGGTCTAATGAATATCAAGAATGTTGATGTATATGTTACTGGAAGTAATTCAAAAATGCTTTCTTCTGATATTCTTACCGAATTCCGTGGAAGAAGTGATGAAATTAGAGTTAACCCTCTGTCATTCTCTGAGTTCTATTCTTTTTATAAGGGAGAAAAGCAAAATGCGTGGAGAGAGTATTATACCTATGGTGGAATGCCTTATTTAATGTCTTTAAGCACTCATGAAGAAAAAAGTAAGTATTTGAAAAATTTATTTTCTAAAACATATATTTCAGATGTCTTAGAGCATCACAATATCAGTGATCCATCTATTATGGATGATCTTTTAAATATTATATCTTCTTCTATTGGATCATTAACTAATCCAACTAAACTTGCTAACACATTTAAAAGTGTAAAACATATGCCTATTGCCTCGAGAACTATATCATCATATTTAGATGATCTTATTGATTCTTTTTTAATAAGAAAAGCCTATAGATATGATATTAAAGGCAAAAAGTACATTGATACTCCAATTAAATATTATTTTACCGATGTTGGACTAAGAAATGCTCGGATTAACTTTAGACAACAAGAAGAAAATCACATTATGGAAAATATTATTTATAATGAACTCCTTCTTCGTGGGTTTGATGTTGATGTAGGCGTAGTAGAGTATAACTATAAAGATGAAGAAGGAAAGAGCAAGAGAACTCAGCTAGAAGTAGATTTTGTTGCTAATAAAGGAAGCTTAAGATATTACATTCAATCTGCGTTAACTGTTGGTGAAGAAGATAAACGCCATCAAGAGACCAATTCATTAAATAGGATAGCAGATTCATTTAAAAAGATAGTTGTGGTAAAGGATAACATTATTCCTTGGCATGATGAAAAAGGAATTTTATATATAGGAATTGAAGAATTTT
>DNJQ01000043.1:1798-2184 GCA_003497225.1 Bacillota bacterium
TTATAGCTGAAAATAGGTTTATATGTTATTAGGTAGGACATCAAACTTAATGTTTTATTGTTATATCTTATATTTTAAAGTATAATATATCACTAGGGAGGCTTAGTATGGCTTGGTTACAACAGAATAGCTGGTTGTTTGGTTTAATTTCTGCCGCATTAGCTTTAATTATAGTTTTAGTTTCAATTTATGTGACTGTCAAAACAAAGAATATTTCTAATAACATTATCGAATCCTCTTTAAAGATGACAGCTTCCTTAATGTATGATTCAGATATTGGTGATGAATTTTTAAACATTAACATATTTAATACAACATTCCGTGATGTCGTAATTAGTGACTTTGGTTTAGATTATAAAAATCAAAGATTAAATTTTGTTGCTGAA
>DNJQ01000043.1:2442-5393 GCA_003497225.1 Bacillota bacterium
CATATATTGAAACAAAAAATTTAAAGTCACTTCCTGTTATTCCAGCTAGATCCTCTATTAACTTTAGATTTGATCCTCAAAGACTTGAAAAATTTATTTTAGCTCATAACTATAAATCCAAATCAATTTCTTCAATAAAGATGGTTGTTGTAGATTCGGTTGGTAATCAATTTTTAAAAACAAATAGAGGATTAACCAGCGTTTTGCGTGAAAGACAAAAAGAAAGAGTTAGAACAGCAAAAATTATTGTTCACAATAATAAAGTTAAAAGTTATAAGGAAAGTCATGATGATAGAGAACCATTAACACATGCAATTTGGAAGATGTTTCATCATACAGAAACTACACCAGAACTAATTAACATTGCTAATGGTATTCAAGAAAAGCATAGTTTTAATTCCAAAACAAAACAAATTCCTGATGTTGCTAAAGAATCAAATATTAAAAATGATTCAGAAAATAAACTTGAAAAGAATGAAGTTTATACAGTTGATAAAGTTATTACCTCATCTTCTGGTGAAATCAAGATGACTTATTTATCTTCTGATAAAAACAAAAAGTCTAAAAAGAAAAAGGCTAAAGAAGAAAAGATAGAACAAAACTCTGAAAACGAAAAAGAAGTTTTGGAGTAATAGGGAAGGTTTTATATGATTATTACATTAGTTATGGATCAATTCGGTATTACCACTAATGGTACTACAGTTACTGCAATGCGTTTTGCTGAAGTTCTCCGAAAACATGGTCACACCGTTCGAGTTGTTGCATCTAAACCTGAAGGAGTAGAAATAGATGATCCAGATTTTTATCCTGTTGAACGTTACCATTTTCCATTAGTTGATGGAATTATTACTTCTCAAGGAATGGTCTTTGCTAAACCTGATGTTGAAGTTTTAAGAAAAGCTATTAAAGGAAGTGATGTAGTTCACCTTCTTTTACCATTCCCAGTTCAAAGACAAGCAAGACTTATTGCAAAAGATTTAGGTGTAGCTTGTACTGGAGCTTTCCATCTTCAACCAGAAAATATAACTTACACTATTTATATGGGTAAAAATAAACCATTAAATAGTTATCTTTATCATTTCTTTAAAAAATCGTTCTATAGATATATTGGTCATATCCACTGCCCATCTATAATGATTAAGAATCAATTGGTGAAGCATGGATATAAGAGCAAATTGCATGTCATTTCAAACGGTGTTTCACCAAAGTTTGTTCATTTAGATAATGTACCAAAACCTGAAGAATTTAAAGATAAATTCGTTATTTTAATGGTTGGACGTTTATCGAGAGAGAAAAGACAAGATTTATTAATTAAAGCCATTGGAACATCAAAATATAACGAGAACATTCAACTTGTTCTATGTGGTAAAGGTCCTTGGAAAGGACATCTTGAATCTTTAAGCAAAAAATATTTAAAGAATCAAGTTCAATTTAAATTCGTAAAACAACCAGAACTATTAAAGGTCATTAACTATTCAGATTTATATGTCCACGCTTCAGATGCTGAAATAGAAGCTATTTCTTGTATGGAAGCATTCACTTGTGGATTAGTGCCAATTATTTCTGATTCAAAACTTACAGCCACCAATCAATTTGCCCAAGATCCTCACTGCTTATTTAAAAATGGTGATTATATCTCACTTAGAGAGCAGATTGAATACTTCTATGAACATCCAGATGAAATAAAAAGATTATCTAAAGTTTATATTGAATATGCTAAACAATACGCTTTAGATTATTGTGTTGCTCAACTTGAAAAAGTATTTGAAACCGCAATAGAAGAGAATAAAAATAGAATAGGAACTCACGGAAGTCAAAATATTAATAATAAAGAAGCACGTCGTCTTAAGAAAATTGATAATGCAGTTATTAAAAGACTAAAGCGTGATTCTAAAAAGATGGCTATAGATAAGTCCCAAATAACTTTGGATGATCTTATGGCTAAAAAAGAGGAAAAATAATATGAAAAAACTTAGTAGATTTCTATTTGCTTCTGCAATTTGTTTAGGTATGTGTGGATGTAAAAGTTCTACTGATAAAAAGATAGAACTTAAAAGAGATTCCTCTTTAGATAGCCCTATTGAATTAAATAAGACCACTTTTGAAACTAAAATAACTGATAAAGATTCTTTCGTTGTTGTAGTTGAAGCTAGTGGCTGTATGTCTTGTCTTTCATTTATGAAAGTCTTAAATAGTTACATGAGTGAAACTCATGCAATATTTTATACTTTACCTTCAACTGAAGCTGAGAAATGCTATAACTATATATCTTTTAAAATAACACCAACACTATTCATCTTTTCTGAAGGAAAACAGATAGCTAAAACAGATTATAATTCAGGAAATCTCAACACTGATGCAACATTTAAAGAATATCTTTCAAAATATACCTATTTATCACCAGTTGTTCGTATAAGTGAAGAGCAACTTCAAACTAAAATTAATAATAAAGAAACATTTATTGTTAAATATAGTTGGGATAAATGTGGAGATTGTTCGACCTCGGATAAATACTTTAGTGAATTCTTTAAGAAGAATTCTAGTGTACTAACAATCTATGAAGTAGAATTAAGTGAGTATTACGATAAGCGTGAAAATAAAGACGATCCAATTTGGACTGATATGACCGGAAAATATGGACTAAGTAAAAAAGGCTCAGAAGAATATGGTTGGCAAAATGGAGTTGTTCCAACATATCAATACCGTAAAGAGGGAAATATAGCTGGACAGGCAATTATATATAACGAAGTATATGAAACTGGGGAAGATCAAGTTAAAGTTACAGGTTCATACTATTCCGATAGTCCTGCACTAAACAAAACATATAAAGCAACTAAAGATAAAACAGCATATCAAGTATATCAAGAATCTACAGCTGAATTCTTTTTATCCAAATTAAAAGTGTTACTTAATAATTTATTTAAAATTTAATCTCCCTTACTTCCTATTAT
>DNJQ01000028.1:0-359 GCA_003497225.1 Bacillota bacterium
CGTAACATATTTTTATCATAATAGTTTTAATATTTTAGTTTTTAAGTATCAAATGTTATAATGATTTAAAGGTAGGACAAATAGTATGAGAAAAAAAACTGAAGTTTATGTATCTAATATTGATGAATTACTTTTAAAGATTTCTCATTATACCAATATGTCACCCTTACATAATCCAACATCTGAAACTCCAGAAATAATTTTAGACAATAAGTATGGTTATGAAATAATTAAAGAAGGATGCAGAGTTAATGATTATAAACATAATTATGCGTATTTTTACGCTTTAGCTCAAGATGGATTAATTGATTCACTTGATTATCAAAAACTATCTTGTTTTCTTGAAGCAGAAAATCTTG
>DNJQ01000028.1:600-3303 GCA_003497225.1 Bacillota bacterium
GAAAATCTTGATGAAGAAAAACTTAATCAATTATATTTTTTATCAACTGTCGCTCTTTTTCATGATATAAATGCTAGTCAAATTATCTTAAGATTTTGCGCTAGACATGATAATTTTTTAGCCCAATTAAAAATAGTTAACTTACATCTAATTTCAGATTGTGATAATTTTGAAGATGCTATTATGTGTGCAATAGAACTAGCGAAGAAAGGATATTTAAATCCAATTTATGATTTAGGAATAAAGTATGAAGATGATGAATTTTTAGCAAAATATATAATGATGAAAGCCAAGTCATATGGTTCAGAACAAGCTAGTATTTGGCTTAAAAATCACGGAGAACAATTATGAAATATCTTTTATATAATCCCTTATCTAATAACGGTAAATGCCGTAAAGCAGCAGATAAACTAAATAAAAAATTTAATAAGAAAGGTCACAAAACACAATTACTATCTTTAATAGATATTTCTAGTGACATTAATTCTTTTGTTAATAAATTAGAAACTAGCGATGAAATATATGTAATTGGTGGAGATGGAACACTGCATCATGTAATTAATTCTTTTCCATTAGATACTTTGCCTTGTAAAGTTTATTATTATAGTGCCGGTCACGGAAACGATTTTGCACGAGAATATAAAGAAAAAATAATTAATCTCAGTGAAAAAGCAAGTCGCCTTCCCTACTTTAAAATTCCAACTGGACAAGTAGTAAAATTTATTAACGGCGTAGGACTTGGTGTTGATGCAGATGTTTGTAAAGTTGTTAAAGATGAACAAAAGTCTTATATTTCTGCCGCCTTAACTTGCTTAAAAAGATATCAACCATACTCGATAGATATTAATATCGATGGTATTGAGCACCACTTTGACAATGTTTTTTTCTTTGTTGTAATGAATGGAAAATACATTGGTGGAGGAATGAAGATTGCTCCACACGCTAAAAGAGATGATGATCATTTAGATTTATTAGTAATAACATCTAAGAATTATAAACGTTTACTTCCACTATTCCCTTTCGTTTTCTTAGGTTGGCACACCAAAAGTAAAAAGCACGCTCACGAATTTAAATGCAAGAAGGTTTTTGCTAAACTTTCTCGAAATCAAAATCTTCAAAGCGACGGTGAAGTTATTAGCGATATTTCAGAAATAGAAGTCTTCCTACCACAATAAAAATCGAATTTTGTAATCTTTTGTCAAAATAACAAAAGATCGAAAAATAATTTTTTCTAAGAAAGCAAAAATTGTTTACTTTTTCATTTTGGCTGTATATAATCATGTTGCTTTACAAAGAAGAGATTTAAACATCGCTTTTAAGCTTTTTGTCTTTGTAAGGCTTTTTGTTTAGATCTTTTCTTTGTTAGAACAAAGGAGAGGTAAAATGAAAAAGTTCTATCTGGTTATGCGAGACCGAAAGATGATTAGTGAAATATCATCTAAACTCGCAGGAAGTAAATTATTTCAATTCGTTGGCCTAAGCCACGACATCGCCGAAGTTGAGCAAAGTCTCGACATGTTAGCAAAAGCTGATATAGTAGTGCTTGAAAATTGTTTTAACGCAGATGAACTGCATGAATTCACTCGCGCTTTAAACGCTAAGGCTGCTTCTGTATCAAAAGGCAAAAGAATCTTCAAGGCTATTGTGTACCGCCACAATGAAAAAGTTCCTAATCTAGATGAATTAGGTGAGATGGGCTTTGACATCGGTTTAAATATCGATGAAAGCCAACAAGAGATGATCAATACTTTGAGTATGAAAATCTTCTCTGATACTTGCAATATGCTAGATAAATGCATCAGTCAAATTCTAGCGGATGGAATTGATATCGAGGGCTTTAACGAAGAATTAAGTTCGATTCTTCATAGCGTTGGAATTCCAGCTTCACTTCTTGGATATAAATATCTAAAACGTGCTATTGAGATGGCGTTCATCAACATTGATTGCGTTACATCAGGCGTAACAAAAGTTGTCTATCCAACAATTGCCTTAATGTATAAAACAACAGCAACTAAAGTTGAAAGAGGTATGCGCCACGCTATTGAATCTGGATGGCAAAGGGCAGATATAGAGATTATGGAAAAGATATTCTCATACTCTTATTCAAGTGAAAAAGGCAAACCAACAAATGGCGAATTCATCGCTAACATAGCAGACTTTCTATTAGTAAAATATCGTGCAGAAAGAAAAGTCTATATCAGTCAACACCTTGAACAAATCAATCGTATAAATGCTCTAATAGATTTCTCAACATATGATTTGTCAGATTTAATTCCTAATCATTAAAAAAGTTTAGTCAATCCTATAGCTACAGGATTGACTTTTTTAATGCAACAACTGCCACTTTTTTGGTGTCCGCTAGGCAGCATTCCAAGTCCGTTCGTTTGTCCAGTTTGTGAGTCCCAAATCCATCCGTATGCAACACTTTGGACGGTACTCAAAAACACTTTTGGATAGTAATAGTATCTTTCTGGACAATTATAGAAATTATAATGTAGCATTCTATCCGCTAAATTAAAGCAGTTTAGCATGGAAACAATCTCTAAGTTCGCAATGAAGTTGTTTCCTAAATTTAAGGCTGAAAAATCATGTGGACTATTATCTCCTCCCCATGGGGATAGTCCTATGAACCCTTGCGAAGTTAGGCCAGTTCTAATAGTTACTGATCCCATCTTCTCGGCCGTATAATAGGAAGTAAGGGAG
>DNJQ01000083.1:0-5827 GCA_003497225.1 Bacillota bacterium
CAGGGGAGATGGCGGAAATCTTGTATTATTTATAATATTATTTATTTATTATTTATTAAGTGATAAAATTATTATATGACTAATAAATTTCTTCAATTAAAGGCACTAAAAAGAATTATTGATGACTTACAACCCTTCCAAGTAGTGTTAGAACACATTGAAAGAAGTAAGAACTTATCGTCTGACGATATAATGATTTTTAGGTCTAATGTTTTAGGAAGTTTAAGACATTTTAGTTATTTGCAATTTGAAGCAATTACTGCTTTTCCAGAATTTGATAGAGACGATGATGAAATTTATTTGATGATTTTAGCTTTATATGAAATTAGATATCATAGTAAAGATGTCGCATTGTATAAAGTGATTGATCAAGTTTTAGAAACTATTGATTATATGGAACTTAGACTTGATAAAGAAGTTGTGAGTGAAAAACTAAAATATTTGGCTAAGAATAAAACAAAAATTCCTAATGAACTAAAAAGTGATCCATGTGCATATAATTCATTATTTTTTAATACACCTGAATGGATAATTAAAATGTGGATTAATGATTTTGGTGATGATCAAGCTATGAATATTCTTTTAGCTAATCAAAGAAGAGCTAATCAATATTTGTGTTGCAATTCATTAAAGTGTAACAAAGATGATTTTCAAGATGACCAGAGATTTATTGAAACAGAAAATGGGGAAGGGGCATTAGAATATCGCGGCGGCTCTTTCTCTAAACTTAATGAAGTTAAGGAAGGTAAATTATTTGCTATGGATTTATCCGCGCAGATAATGGTAGATAATTTAAAATATTTTGAGCAGCAAAAGATTCTCTATATCGGTGAAGAATTTTCTTCAACAGTTTGTGGCGTTGGCGTAAGTTCAAAAGATTATAATGTCGAAATAGACGCTTTGCTTTTAGATGAAATGATTTTTGCTCGGACAAAGAATTTAGCCAAAAGACTTGGTATAGATAATATAAAACCATTCCTTGGTGGAGTAGATTTAATGCTTACCTATAGTGAATATGCTAATTATGATTTAGTCTTATTAAATCCATTATCTTCATGCTTAGGACAAGTTAGAAGAAGACCAGATGTTTTAGTAACACTCAGTGAAAAAGAAGTGAACTATTATGGTCGCAGCGATTTTAAAAAACTTATGGAGTCTAGTAAATTCGTTTGTCCAGGTGGATACTTAGTATATTTTGTTCCAACACTAACAAGTATTGAAACTAGTAATGTAATTAATAAGTTTTTGTCTTCAAATTCGAATTTTTGCATGGAATATTCTCGGATGATCTTCCCGAATGAATATAGTTCAGATGGATTCTATTTTGCTATTTTAAGGAGAAATTCATAATGGAAAAGAAAAATATATATGGAATTTCTCTTGAGGAATTAGAACAAGAAATGCTCGCTCTAGGTCAAAAAGCATATCGGGCTAAACAATTATTTAGTTGGCTATATGTTAAAAATGCTAAAAGTTTTGATGAAATGAGCGATATTTCTATAAAATTTAGAGAAGTATTAAAAGAAAGATACACTATGGATTTACCAGAAGTATTTATTAAAAGAGTATCTAATGACGGAACCATTAAACTTCTTTTAAAAATGTTTGACGGAGAAAAGATTGAAACAGTTTTAATGCCTTATAATTATGGAAATGCTACTTGTATATCAACACAAGTTGGATGCAACATGAATTGTTTCTTTTGTGCTTCAGGATTATTAAAGAAAAAGCGAGATTTAACAACTGAAGAAATGGTAGGCCAGGTTTTAGTTTTAAATAAAATGCTTAGCGAAATGATCGACGGGAAGCCCGTAACTCACATTGTGGTCATGGGAACTGGGGAACCATTTGATAATTATGATAATGTTATGCGCTTTGTAAGAATTGTTAATTCGCAGTTTGGTTTAGCAATTGGAGCAAGACATATTACAGTTTCAACTTCTGGTGTTATTCCTGGAATATTGCGCTACGGAAAAGAAGGATTACAAATTAATTTAGCCATCTCACTTCATGCACCAAATAACGAACTACGAAATAAACTTATGCCTATTAATAGAAAATACCCACTAGAACAACTTATGGAAGCAGTAATTCAATACGGTAAAGATTCTAATGACCGTCGGGTAACATATGAATACATTATGATTGAAGACTTTAATGATAGTATGGAATGTTGTGATCAGTTAATAGAACTTATTAAACCAACATACGGCTATGTTAATTTAATTCCATATAATAATGTCGTTGAAAATAGATATAAAAGATCTAGCAATAACAGAATTCATCGATTTCATGATAAACTAATGAAGAGTGGTATTAAAACCACGATTAGAAAAGAGTTTGGCGCTGATATAGAAGCAGCATGTGGACAGTTGAGGGCGAAATATGCAGAGAATAATTAAAGGTGCTTCCCTAACAGATATAGGGCTAAAGCGAAACAAAAACGAAGATGCGGCGAGTGTAAGTATCAATGATGATTACTGCCTAGCAATTGTGGCCGATGGAATAGGCGGTCACCGTAAAGGCGAAGTTGCTAGCGATATGACTATTGGAATAGTGAGTAATCATTTAAGCAATGTTACTAAAACTCTCAACCTTTCCCGTGTTAAAAAAGTCATTAAAACAGCAATTAAAGATGCTAATAAAGAAATTAATGATTTGAGTGTAAAACCAGATTACTTAGATATGGGAACAACGCTTGTTTTATCAGTCATTTTACCAGATAAAACTTATGTAGCTAATATTGGTGATTCTCGTTTATATACTTTTTCACAAAGCAAAGGATTAGAGAAGATAACAGTTGATCACACTTATGTTGAATATATGGTGAGAATAGGAAAGATGACGCGCGAAGAAGCGATGAATTCTCCACAAAAGAACGTGCTCCTTAATGCAATAGGTATTAATCCAAGCGTTTATTATGATGATTATATATTAGATAATAATTATGATGCGCTTCTTTTGTGCTCGGACGGATTATATAACATGGTGAGTGAAAAAGAGATTAATAGTGTTTTACTAGATGTATTAACTAGCGAAGAAAAATGTCGAAAATTAGTAGATCTAGCTAATTCACATGGTGGTGTTGATAATATCGGCATCAGTTTATTGGAGGTAAAATGATGAATGTCAACGATATCATAGATGATCGCTATAAGATACTTAAGATTTTAGGCGAAGGTGGAATGGCCACAGTCTATCTCGCTGAAGATATTATTTCTGGTAGAGAAGTAGCGGTAAAAATCATCAAAGAAGAGACGATGAAAAATCCAGTTAACCTGACGAGATTTGAACGTGAGGCGAGAGCGGCAGCGTCTTTAAAACATCAAAATATTGTTCGTGTAATTAATCTTGGAACTCATAAAGGTCGTCCATATATGGTCAATGAATTTATTGATGGAAAGACTTTGCGCGATACATTAAATATTCGCGGTAAGTTTTCCTTTTTAGAAGCTTGCGACATCATGCATCAGCTTTGTTCAGCGGTTCTTTTTGCTCATCAAAACGGTGTAATTCACCGCGACATTAAACCGCAAAATGTTTTTATTACCATTGATGGAACGATTAAACTAGGTGATTTTGGTATTGCAACATTCCAAAATGGAGCACATGTTACCCGCAGTGAGGTTGTTGTCGGCAGTGTACATTATTTAGCTCCAGAAATTTCCCAAGGAAATCCAGCAACCCCGCAAAGCGACATATATTCTTTAGGTATTACTTTCTTTGAACTCATTACCGGTAGAGTTCCTTTTGATGATGAATCGGCTCTTACAGTCGCATTAAAGCATATTAAAGATAAGTTTCCTTCAATCAAAAAATTTAATCCTAAAACTCCATCGGTCATTGAAAAAATTATTCTTAAGGCTTGTGCAAAAGTTCCTTTAGATCGCTATCGTTCAGTTTATGATATGAGAAAAGATATAGTAAATATTTTGCACAATCCTGATTGTTTAAAAGAAAAGAAAGGTTTCTTTGCTCGCCTTTTCCATCGTAAATAAATATGAACGGAATAATAATTAGCGGAACTAGAAGATCTTATGTCGTTTATTTAGAAGACAAAAGGGAAGTTGAAGCAACTACTAGGAAGACACTGGTTTATCAAAATGGCCCTTTATATATAGGTGACTATGTAACATTAGATCAAGATGGAATAATAGCTGAAGTAAAACCAAGAAAGAATCGTCTAATTCGTCCCAAGATTGCTAACGTTAGTTATGGGGCAATAGTTTGCTCAACTTATCAGCCGAGTTTTAGTTCATATTTACTTGATAAATATCTTAGTTATCTTCTTTTCTGCGATGTAAAACCTTTGATTTTATTTACTAAAATGGATATGCTTGATTCTTCATCTCTTTTAAAAATAAAAGAATATGCTAACTATTATTCTTCTTTAGGTTTTCCAACATATTTATTATCAACAAAAGATCAATCTTCTTTTAGCCAATTAAAGAAAGACATCTTTGGTAAAATTACCATATTTATGGGACAAACCGGAGCTGGAAAAAGTTCAGCTTTAAATGTTATAGATCCCTCATTTAATAGGCAAATAGGTGAGTTTTCTTTAGCGTTAGGAAGAGGAAAGCATAAGACCAAGGAAGTAGTTCTTTTACCATACGCTGGCGGACTAATTGGTGATACACCTGGTTTTTCTGCCCTTGAACTTCCAATGAATAAAAATGATTTAGCCCATTCTTTTCCGGGATTTGATCCACACTTTCTTAATTGCTACTATCGTAACTGCTTGCATATAGCCGAGAATAAATGTACTATTAAGGAAAGACTAGCGAAAGGTAAAATTTCAGAAGAGTCTTATAATAATTATATAAAGATATTAGAAGAATTGAACGAGAGGAAATGATATGAGAAAAGAAAATGTAATTGTAGCCCCATCTCTTCTAGCAGCAGATTTTCTTCACTTAGATGAAGAAATGCAAAGATTATTAGATAGTGGAGTTAAGTGGCTCCACTACGATGTTATGGATGGACACTTCGTTCCAAATATTTCTTTTGGAGCAGGAATATTAAAAAAATTAAAAGACAATTACGATTTTTATTATGATGTTCATATCATGGTTTCAAATCCCGAATCTTCAGCTAAAAAACTTATTGATGCTGGAGCGGATTTAATAACATTCCATTATGAAGCAACAGATGATCCGATATTTACGATAGAGAAAATAAGATCATATAGTAGTGATATAAAAGTAGGAATGAGTATTAAACCTATGACTAGCGTTGATGAAGTAATTGAATATCTTGATAAACTTGATCTACTTTTAGTTATGAGTGTTGAACCTGGCGCAGGTGGACAAAAATTTAATTTAGAAGCCTTAGATAAAATTGAGCAGCTTCGCTCATATATTGATGAAAATGGTTTAGATTGTTTGGTTGAAGTTGATGGTGGAATAAACGATCAAACAGGATCAGATGCAGTTTTAGCTGGAGCGGACGTTCTTGTTTCTGGAACGTATATTTTTAATAGTTTAGATATCCAAGAATCAATCGATAAACTAATTGAAGTAGATGATTATGACGAAAATTATTGACATCTAAAACAATTAGTCAAAGTTTTTAATTTATAGAAACACCTTAATACAAAAGATTAATGCTAAAATAAATTGAAGAGGAGAAAAGTATGAATAGTGTAACTATACTAAGCATTGGAACAATCTTAATTGCTGTATTAATGCTTTTTGTATTGCTCTATGTAAAAAAGAAAGAAAATTATTCTTTTAAAAACACTTTTGTTTTTGATTACTTTTCCAAAGGTAAAACACCAATATCATTTATATTAATTTATATATTATTCGTTTTATCTATTACTGCT
>DNJQ01000083.1:6052-6469 GCA_003497225.1 Bacillota bacterium
CTATTGGGGCAATTATTTTATCTTTAGGATCTTTACTATTAATACCCATGTATTTTCTTAATGAAAAAAACATTAAAACTAGCATTATATTTTCGTACATATTCTTTTTCCTAGAAGCACTTGGATCTTTAATAACAGCGATTGGTGGAGTATATGAAGCTCAGGTTATTGGATCACCTGATTTTCCTCTTTATCTTTCAATATGTTATTTTGTTATTTCTGGAATAACTGTAGCATCATTAATCAATCCCAAATTATGGACTCCAACATTATTTGATAAATGGGAAAAAGAGGGAACAACATTATTTTTACGAACCAAATTCAATTGGGTATCAATATACCAGTGGTCTTATATTTTAATATTATTATTACAAGTTGTTTTAATTTTAATATCTTCATTCTTTATGAATGTAAAAG
>DNJQ01000012.1 GCA_003497225.1 Bacillota bacterium
AATATTAGTTAATTTATTTTGAATAGATAAACTATCAAGTTCAATTATATGGTTTTCTAACCTATTTTCTAAAGCCAGTATTCTATCTTTCATCACTTGAACAAGTTTTTCTTTTAATTCTTCTCTTTCGCGAATTACATCGACTAAACTCATTCCAACAAAAGTCGCTGCTTCAGTTGGGGTGATGGCAGACTTATCAGCGGCTAAATCAGTTAAAGATGTATCAACTTGATGACCAACTGCTGAAATAATAGGAATGGGTGAAGAATAAACTGTTCTAACTAATGCTTCATCATTAAATGGGGCTAGATCGGCTTTACTTCCTCCACCTCGCGCCAAAATAATTAAATCTGGAGCATCATTAATAGCATTTTGTAAAGCTTTAGTAAGAGTTACTGAGGCATCTTTTCCTTGAACATTAGCGGAATATAGATTTAATTTAACCGGAAATCTATTTTTTAATGTCGCTCTTATATCATTGATAACTGCTCCACTAGAAGAGGTGACCACCGCTAAAGTTTTAACTCTTCGCGGTAAACTTCTTTTGTGTTCTAAAGAAAAGATTCCTTCACTGGCTAGTTTTTGTTTTAATCTTTCAAGACGCAGTAGTTCTTGTCCTAATCCATCTATTTCTAAAACTCTTGGCCAAAAAGATACGCTACCACGCGCCTTATAATAATTTAAATTACCTCGAACTAAAATTACATCACCGACTTTATAGTTAGGTGTAAGAATATCACAGTATGGTCCAACAACAATGGTTAAAGAAGCATCATCGGCTTTTTGTTCATCGATTAAGCCGATATAAGTGTATCTACCTTTAGTTGAACAGGACTGAATCTCACCACGGATGGTGATATTTTGAAAAAGCGAGCCTTGTAAGACTTCGCCAATAACTTTAGATAGTTCGCTAACTGAAAAAATATGGTTATTCAATTTAACACCTTATCCAAAACCGAATTAACTAATTTATAGTCTTTTGCGTCGCCATAAATCTTACTATATTCTACGCTTTCATTGATAACAACTCTTCGGTCGGTATCAGAAATAACGTTTCTTTCACTATAGGCAACAATAAGTATTGCTTGAAGAACTTTATTCAAACGTGAAAACTTCCAACGAGTTAATTTTTCATCAAACTTCTTTTCTGCTTCATCTGAATGAGAAATTGAAACAACGTATAATTCACGAGCAAAAAGAGGTATTTCATCCCATGGACATGAAAAAATATCCGATAAAATATCTTTATATTCAAAACTTACATGAGACTCTTCTTGCATTCTCACGGAATAAATTGCTGTAATAACATTGTTTCTTAATTCTTTTTGTCCCATACGAAATACCACTATAATATAGCATTATTCTTCTTTTTTTTCTATCTTATCTTCAGATGTAGAAATTTCATCGGCCAAAACTTCTTTATTATCCAACGTTCTTTTAGGTTTTTTATAAGAAAGAACTTTTTTACTTGCGTTTGGATCATCTTCAAAAACCATCTTTTTTCTCTGCTTTTCAGCTAAAACTATTATTTGTTTTCGTTTATAAAAAGCAAATAATATAATTCCTATAACGATGAAGTGAACAATGAGCGATAAAACTATATCTTGGCTCGGTAGTTTTTTGGGAGCTACTAAAGCTAAAAGCAAACCAAAACTATCAGCAATATAAATTCCTAATCCTGAAAATAGATAAACTGTTTTCCCTTTTCGCGCTTTAATACCTAAATAACTTAAGATAGCTCCAAATATGGCATTAAATAAAAAGATTAAAAATATGGCTAAAGGTTCAGGTATTTTATCCCAAATTAATAGCGCTATGAAGGTTGGAATATTATATGTTCCACCTAAACCAACAAAATTGTTATCAGTATAAATCTCTATCGCATACAAAATGAGCGAAAATATCGCTAAAACCGCTGACCAACAAAGATAAAGAACATAGCGCTGATATTGTCTTAAAAGTTTATCGTGGAGCGCTGAATAAGAAAGATTTTGCATTATTTACCATTATAAACATGGATTTCCATGTCTTTAAAACCCATTTGATCACTGATGGCCTGGAAGATACTCTCTTCAACTTCTTTACATACAGTTAATTGATCTAAGTCTTTATCTAAAATATTGACCGAAAGTTTAAGTTTTACATGATTTCCGTAAAAGCGACATGAAGAACCTTTTTCATTTACTGTTAAACGTGAATCCTCTTCCGCTGTTAATCTCGCGACCGAAAGTAAGGCTTTAGAAGATATTCCTACTTTACCAACGCGTGAAGTTTTTGTTAAATACTCAGGCATAATTACCTCCTTTATATATTTTACAATATTAATCTAATTATTAATATCTTTCATTGTTAAAGATATTCTTTCCCGCTCTTTATCAAGCGCTATAACTTTAACTTTAACAATTTGCCCAACTCGGACATAATCTCTAATTTTGTCTTTAGCGATATAAGCGTTTGCAATTTCTGAAATATGAACTAAACCGCTAATATGTACTCCGATATCAACAAAACATCCAAAGTCAGCGACATTTGATACTGTACCTTGAAGAATTGTTCCTACCTTTAAATCATCGATGGTTCGATATTTATTATCGCGAACAAGTTTAATCGCTTCACCGCGTGGATCTCTTGTCTCTTTAATTAATTCAGAATAGATATCCTTTGCTAATTCATTAGATACTTTTAATGTTTTAGCGGCGCTACACCACTTTTCTTCCCCTAATCCACGGATTTTATCTAAATCACTTGGGAAAGATAGATTTAAAGATTTAAGAATATTATATGTAGTTTCATATGATTCTGGGTGAATCGAAGTTATATCAAGCGGTTCATTTCCGTCTATTCTTAAAAATCCCGCGGCGTTTTCAAATGCTTTATCACCAAAGCCTTTAACTTTCTTTAATTGTGATCTATTTTTAATAGCACCATTTGATTTAATATGTTCAACTATATTATTAGCTAAAGTTTTATTAACACCTGAGACATAAGATAATAATGATTTTGAGGCAGTATTTACATTAACACCAACATCATTAACAACCTTATATACTACATCACTCAAGCTTTCTTTTAACTTCTTTTCATCTAAATCGTGTTGATATTGACCAACTCCAAGCCCTGATGGTTCTACCTTAACAAGTTCAGAAAGTGGGTCAAGAAGTCTTCGTGCGATTGATACAGATGAACGTAAATTAGGATCAAAGGTTGGAAATTCTTCTTGTGCAACTTTAGTAACTGAATATATCGATGCCCCATCTTCACTTACTACTTCATAATTACAAGTAGGTACTTCTTTTAATGCTTCAACGATAAAGTCTTCAGCTTCTCTGGTGGCTGTTCCATTACCTAAAGCGATGATTTCAACTTTATAATCTTTTAATACCTTAATAAATGGTTTTAAGAAATTTTCTTTCGCTTTTTCGGTTATGGTTGGATAAATAACTCCGGTATATAAAACATTTCCGTTACCATCGATAACAACTAGTTTACAGCCATGATGATAACCTGGATCAAAGCCCATGATGCGATTAGCTTTATATGGTGGTTTCATTAGTATATCGGTTAAAGAACTAGAAAATGTTACTAAGCTCTCTTCTTGGGCTAAATCGAATAGATAGGAAGACAAATAGTTACTAATCGATGGTTTAATAAGTCTTTCATAACTATCTTCAACTGTTTTTTCTAAATAATCTTTATAACGATGGTCGTCTTTATAAAACTTATCGTATATCTTAAGTTTATAAACTTCATCATCAAAGAGGAATTTATACTTTATTACGCCTTCGTTACTAGCGCGGTTTATGGCTAAAAATTGGTGCGTCTTAATACTTTTAATTAAAAGCGATGTATCATAATAAGTTTGATATTTTTTGTGTGGATCTTTACTTTCATCAACAAGACTAGTTTTAATATAGCCATTTTTAAGCATTGAACTTTTTAAAAAGGTTCTTATATCAGTATCACAAGAAATATCTTCAGCAATGATGTCTAACGCTCCTTGAAGTACTTTTTCTTCATCTGAATATGGTGTATCCTTTTTAATATATAAAGATAGGTTTAAATCTTTTTCTTCTAATATTTCTTTGCTGAGTTTTTCTAGCCCCGCCTCTTTAGCTTTACTACCTCTTGTGGCTTTCTTTGGTTTATAAGGAAGATAGATATCTTCTAAAGCCGAAAGAGTTTCACAATTTTCAATCTTCTCTTTTAGTTCATCGGTTAATTTACCTTGAGATTCTATTTCACTTAAGATAGTTTTCTTCCGCGCTAAAAAGTTAGAAATTTGTTTATATTCTTTTACAATAGATGTAATCTGAACATCGCTTAAATTTCCCGTCTCTTCTTTTCTATAACGAGCGATAAAAGGAATTGTTCCCCCTTCTTCGATAAGTCTTAAAGCAGTTTGTACACTTTTTTCATTGATTTCAAGTTTTTGGGAAACCAAGAATATAATTTCGCTATCCATCTTTTTCCTCCGATAAAGTCAAGTAATTTTAATACTTTATCGCTCTTTATTCAAGATTTGCTTATAGAATTACTTAATGGGAATTAGATGTTTTACTTTGAATCTTCATACTTCACTTATTAAAAGAATTCAGACCTTTAATTGAAAAGATTAAAATAAAATACTATT
>DNJQ01000119.1:0-6595 GCA_003497225.1 Bacillota bacterium
AAGCATGGCTGAGTTAATCAATTTAGTAAAAGCACAATTAAAAAATATCATGAAACAACTCTAAATTATGTTTAAAAGTTGTTTCTATCAATAATTCGTTATTATAGACATATTTTTGAATTAAAGTAATAAAACAAAATATCTGTTTTTTCGCCTATTTTTATAACTATAATGAACCATAAAAGGACAAAAATCATAGTATATTGTGTAACCGGAGGTAAACATGATACCGACTAGAAATGACGCCCAAAACACCGGAACAAACAGCTTCTTTTATTTCATTCTGATTTTATTTATTCTCATTGCCATAATCGGTTGCTGTGCATATTAAGGAGGTGCTAAAGTGAACAACTATTTCTGCGTAATATTAGTTTTATTCATCTTGCTCGTTATCGTTGGATGCGGCGGATGGTTTAGTGGCTGCGGCTGCGGTTGCTAATAACTTAGGAGGCAAGTAAATCACTTGCCTTTTTATTTGCAACTTTATAATTATTAGGGGATGTTTCTTTCATTTTAACTAGTAATATTGCATTTATTAGTCAAATATTGCTATAATTTTTACTATGGAAAAAAAGAATAATAGTCAAGCTACTCAGGCCAAGGCAAAAAGTCAGAAAAATACCAAACAAACTTTTGTTGGTAAGCCTCAAAATGAAGTAGCATCTTTATCAAGAAATCCAGCCAATGCGCGTATTATCGCCGCCGCTAGCACGATGCTAATGCAAACAAGGGCGATCAATATTGCTTTATATTTAAGCGCTTGGGTTCCTTTGATTGCTTCGTTTTTTGTTGACGCTAAATTTTCCTATGTTTGTTCTTGTATTTCTCTTTTAATCAACATTTTAACGCAAGTTCTTTCAACAGCGATGAACGCACATAAAGAGCGCGCCATTTTAGTAACACAACTTTACTATGCGAATATTACAAGCATGACTTATTCACGTATTGAATACGATCGAGAGAGCACGAACGAAGCGAATGAATATGCTTCGCGTAAAGGCAACAAATTCAATATGGCAAAATATCGCAATTACTGCAGTGTTCCTTTATCTTTACCTAATAAATATTGTTACTTATACCTTCAAAGAATTAGAGTCGCTGAAGATAAATATTTATTAGGTAAGAATCGTATCTTCCTCGCTATCATGATGTTTTTAGTAGGAATCGGAATTACTGCGATGATTATAGTTATGAATACAGTTGTCCATGCTGATAACTTCATCGCAATCTTCGCTCAAGTTATTTCTCTTTATCCAGTAGTAATTCCTATAATAACTTCATTCACCGAAGCAGCCGCTAGTAGCAAAAGATGCGTTAAAATAGCTGCTGATATCGATAATTATTTTGCCGAACACAATAAAGCCAATGATCGTTTTGAAAGATTTAACTACTATATTCAATCTTTGATGTTTGAATACTTAGTTAAACTTAGACCTATTCCACTATTCTTAAAGAAATTATCATCACGTCGATTAAAAACCTTGCGCTTAGGATGTTCTGAAAGATTTATCCAGGCAACAATTGATTACGAAGGAAATAAAAAACTAGGTAAGATGATAAATGGTTCATTCAATAAGGTTTATTTCACACCCCTTGATCAAGATGGTCAGGAATATAATCCTAATAGCGATTATGATCCTGAATACCTCGATTTAGTTATGCAAAAGAATAAATCAATTAAAACAGAGATTAAAGATAATAATAAAAATCAGATTAAGGCGACCACAAAGGCTCCAGTAAATAAGGATAATACAAAGAAAAATACTGTTGAACCAATTAAAAATGTCTCTAAAAATAACATTAAGCAAAATAGTACAAAGCAAACTCCTAGTAAAGATAGTGTGGCTAAGCCAAAAACTAATGTTAAAACGACAATCAATAGTAAATCAAATACAACAGCAGTTAAAAAGAATGTAAAACAAAATTCTACTCCAACAACAAATAAATCTACAAAAGTAAAGACGAAGTAAGTTACTTCGTCTTATAAAATTGTCTATTATCGAGATAGATTATTTTTGATGTATATTTCCCTTTTTCAACTTCATTTAGAGCTGTTTCAAGAATATTTAGTTTGGAATCTAGTTCATCTAGAGCGTGAATTACAAACGCTTCAGCCGTCTTTGGTAATACGGCACTTCCATATTCTGGTAAGCCGTGATGAGAAAGAATGATATGTTTTAAAATTAATGGGGCTTCGCCAGTGATATTAAGTTCATTAGCCGCTTCATCAACAATCATTGCCCCGATATTAATATGTCCTAGAAGTTTTCCTTCATCAGTAAAGCTTGTCGCGATATTGCCGTTTAGTTCAACTGTTTTACCTATATCGTGAAGCAAACATCCAGCAATAAGATAATCGCGGTTAAGGAATGGATATTGCTCAGAGATTTTTAGAGCTTGACGGCACATGCTTAATGAATGGAAAAGAATTCCACCATAGAAAGCGTGATGAACAGATACTGCTGCTGGATGAGTAGTATACTTTTCATAGTTATTTTTTATAATATGTTCAGTTATAGCCTTGATATCTTTATCCTCAATTAAATTAAGGTCAGAATCTAGTTCATTTAATAGTGCTTCATGTTCAATTGGGCATGTGTGAACAAAGTCTGTCATATTGATTGACTTTTGATCTATGCTTTTAACCGAATTAACTTTGATCTGCATGTTTCCACGATAACTTAATACTGTCCCATCGACCTCAACAACAAGGCCTGGAGTTAAAATCTTTTCATCTTCAGGTAGAACTTCCCACTTTTTTCCGTCCATGATTCCTGTTGCATCTTGAAATACGATGTTTAGATATGGCTTAGAGTTGTTCGCCACTCCGCCAACGCAATTTTTTACCAATAAATTGGTTTTAAACTGTCCAACATTTTTCTTTAAATCTATTATTCTATTCATTTTCCTTCTCCTCTATAAGAGACAATATCTCACCTATACGATAAC
This sequence comes from Bacillota bacterium, assembly GCA_003497225.1. GTDB lineage: Bacteria > Bacillota_I > Bacilli_A > RFN20 > CAG-288 > CAG-345. The sequence goes on from DNJQ01000119.1 coordinate 2,950, forward strand.
CAATTTTACTCAGTTCTCGGAAATATATCTTTTTTCTTTTCGTTTTATTTAAACCACGATTAGCGATGTACTTATTATATATCCTTTCGATGTCTTCGTGAGCTCTATCTTCTTCAGCCTCAACAAATTCATCCTTATATTTTTCTAGTATTGCTTCAATATCATCTTTGGAATAAAGATCCCCATAAAGAACATCCTTAATCTTATATCGAAGAGCTTTTCCATGGTAATTAGAAAACTTTTTAAGTAGTGCTTCCATTCTTTTATCGGCTTTAACTACATCATAATCATCTTTTATAGTGCTATCATTTTTGGCTACAAAATTATTAACTAAACTTCTCGCTTGTTCTAGTTCATAACCATTTCGTCTTAAATATTGTTTGGCTTTATCTTTCCGATAAAGAAGTGGTTCTTTTTTATATTTTTCAAAGATGTTTCCTAAAATTTCATCTAAAAGTTCATTATCAACACTCTCTATTTGTTCATTTAGTTCTTCAATTATTTCTTCATCAATTTTAGCGCGATATTTTAAATATTCTCTTATTCCTTCTGGTGAAAGGCCCTGACTTTTTAATATATCAATCTTAATCTCGGCATAAATTTTATCATTTATCACGCCTTCTCTTTCTAAATCACCCACTAATCTTCTCGCGTCTTTTGGTTCAAGTTCTTTTTTCTGAATGAGTTTAACCATGCATTGATAAACGGAATAGTGACCCTTCTTTAAAAGGTTGCGAAGATATTGGCGGTAGGGTTCTTCTGATTCATATTTTATTAAAGCATAATATGAAGTATCATCTAAAAATTTACCGGGAAAAAGATAGCCGGCATTAAGATAATTTGATTCGGAGATCAAAAGTTCTTCTTCATCATCAAAAATAATCTTTACCTTTTTCTTCTTTCCTCTAGTTATTGAAACAATCTTATGCATATTACCAGTATTTCCTCCAAGCTCTTTGATAGACATGGAGCATTTCTTCATAGAAGGTTTCTGCACTATATTTCTTGCTTATGAGGTCACAAGCTTTATTTTGAACATTTTCAAGTTGCTCTTTTGAATAGTTCACTAATTCGCTAAGCATTAAGATAAATCCTTCTTGATCTTCATAGAAGTAACCAGTTTCTCCCGGAATAATGACATCGTTTAAACATTCATCCTTTTTAGCTAAAACTAAAGCTTTGCTCGCCATCGCTTCAATAAACGTCAATCCTTGAGTTTCCGTCGTTGAAGCGGACAAGAATAAATCAGCAGCGTGGTAATAAAGTGGAACGAGGTCGTGATCGACTGGACCGACAAATGTTGTAATATCATCTAGCCCTTCATCATGAGAAATCTTCATTAAATTCTCTTTATCTGGTCCATCACCAACAACATAAAGAACTAAATTCTTTTTTCCATTCTTTCTTATATATGCGCCGACATTATGTAAGACAATATCATTGCTCTTTTCCTGGGCTAAGCGGCCTAAAATAAGTAAGACAAATTTATCTTCAAGATTATTTTGTTTTCTAAATTCTTCGACTTTAGTTTGATCAAATTTAGTGAAAAGAGATAGATCTATTCCGTTAGGTATAACGTTTATATATTTTTTTACACCATAGCGACGCAAAGTGTTTTTGGTTTTAATTGATGTAGTAGTAAATTCTGTTGAAGTATCGGAAAGAAAGACGGAAAGATCAACGACAACACGCTTGGCAAATTTATCAAAAAGTTTATGCCCGTGGGTGACATAATAAGTATAATCTTCATAAAGAGTATGATAAGTATAAACCAATGGGATATGATTCATCTTCGCTAATAAACGGCCGAATAAACCTATACCTATTTCGGTATGAACATGAATAACATCTAAATTCAAACTTTTAATGTATTTTGCAACTTTAGAACGATATAAAGGAGCTTTACGGTAATTATAAAGGTGCTTAAAGGCTTTAGAACTAATTCTTATAACATTTCCTTCAATGACAAATTTCTCTTCTTTATTATATTGACCAGTGGTGACGATAAAGACTTCATGCCCGTGTTCAGTAAATATCTTATACAAGAGGCCACAGACTGTAGCAACACCATTAATCTCCGGCGGATAAGTATCAGAAAATATTCCTATTCTCATTCTTCACTGTCCTTCTTCTTTTCTTTTTTCATTTGCTTTTTAAGTTTAGCTTCTTCTAGTTTTTTCCTATCTTCCTCGATGGCATTTTCAATTTCTTCATCGGTACTGCTCTCTTCGATACTCTTCGTTTCTTCCATAACTATCTTTAAATATTTTTTACCATCAGAAACTAATTCTTCATCTTCATCATTATCGATAACATGTTCATTTGCTTCGCTTAATTGTTCATTGAGATTTTCAAAACTTTTTTCTATTTCTTCACTCGTTAATAGCTTAGCTTTATTTTTCTCACTATATTTTTCATCCATCTTAGCGTAACGCTTTTCTAAAAGTTCATAACTATGACTTCGATGAATAAAAGGCGTTAAATCTAAATCTTTAAAGGTTTGAGTATCAGCAATTTTTTCCGTATTAACTTTCGGTTTTCCGCGGTAAAACGCGAAGCACAATCCGCCGATTAAAGTTAACATATAGTAACTTAAACCTCTCCACAAGATATTGCTGGCCGATGTTATAGTTTGACTTCCACCATAAATATTTAAAAATAGTGTTTGGAAGCCCCATTCCGCTCCGCCGGAGCCTCCAGGAATAGGAATGAAGGAAGTTATCATAGCTAAATAACTTGATGAAAAGAGCGAGTCGAAATACTTGCCTTCCATATTTGCGCCACTTGCCATTCCGGCAAAATAAGGAATGGAATAAAGAAGCGTTAATTTAACTACGAATAAAAGGAAAACTAAGATTAAAACTTTATAGTTGGTGATTAATCTTTTAAACTCGATACGGAAAGATGCTACTTGAGCCATGAGGTTTGTTCTTTTTTTCTCCGGATTCTTGATGAGATGAATCTTAGCTAAAATATTAATTCCCCCATTTAAAATCAAGCGATGAAGTGGTCGGCAGAAAGCCAAAAAGAATAGTGAAAGAATGGTGAAACTATTAATAATAAAACCTACAATTGATAAAATAATTGGTGTAAATTCTAAACCTAATAATTTAACATTTCCTATCGCTGATATCGTTTTAAATCCGGCGAAGAATGATACTAAAGCATAAATTAGTAGAACTGATTGATAGACGATAAAATGCATAACAAGAATTGAAGCAGCATTAGCGGCCTTAACTCCTTGTCTAGTAAATGTATAAACTTGAACGAATTGTCCTCCAGAAGCAAATGGTGTGACATTAGAGAAAAAAGATCCAATAAGGCCATTAACTGTTCCGTGCCCCACATGATATTTTTTGTTATACATTCTCGTGATAACAGTTAAGACACATCCTTCAACAAAAATCATCCCAATAACTAAGCCTACAATAGCTAAAACTGGAAGGATATTGGCTTGGCATAATGTATTCCATACCGCCATCGGATCTTCTTTTAATAAAAAATACAAAGTTAAACCTGTGACAGTAGCAATCATTAAGCCAAATATTAAATAGTTTCTTGCCTGCTTGCTTAAAAGATGCTTCTTTTTAGGCATAGTAATAGTCGTGGTTTCTTCGCTAGTTTTATTTTCGTTTGTGTTATTTAT
>DNJQ01000119.1:6851-7738 GCA_003497225.1 Bacillota bacterium
GTTTGTGTTATTTATATCATTATCTTTCTTCATATTTACGACTCTTTATTAAAATATCATATTTATATTAAATATAAAAGCCCTAAGCGGTGTAGATATTCTTTTTTATTACCTTACTTATTTCATCTAAAGTGATTAACTTCTTTAAATCTTCTTTATTTTCTACCTTTACATTCTTGTAACATTTTTTTAGATAATTACAAAGTCTATCTATATAGTTATCTTCGCTTAAAACATTTATTCCTTTTGCTTCTTCATATATAACGTTTATTAAGCATCGGCGCAAAAAGGTAAGCATTGATCTTTCAATCCAATATCTATATTTTTGATGTTCTTCTTCTCTTGATTTAAAGTACAAATAGTTTTCTATACCATCGCTTTCATCGTGCCAAATATCAATATAAATATAATCGTATTCTTTTTCACTGTTTTTATTAATAAGTCTTTTAGCATCACCTTGAATTACCTCAATTTTATCTGCATATTCAAATTTTGGTGCTATACATTCATTAAAAACCTTAATCACTCTTTTGTCTAACTCTATTACTGAAACTTTCTTTACCCCATCTTTTGAAGCTAATAACAAAGGAAAATATCCAAGCCCTAAACCCGCGCACAGGATGTTTCCTTTCATATTTTTGCTGTCGCGCTTCATAGTTATTATTTCATTTGGAAGAAGACTCATCCAAACTCGCTCGTTATCTTCTAACTGAATAATCTCTGTATCTTCTTTAAATAATCCATAAGAATACTTTTCTTGATCATCTTTAATCTCTACTTCATCAAGTTGTTGAAGCATAAAAGATTTATACTTTCTTTTAACCAAATGAAGTCCATCAATATTTTTATCATCATTTATTAAAAGAAACTTTTGAATTACTTCATCA
>DNJQ01000067.1:0-1020 GCA_003497225.1 Bacillota bacterium
TTTATATCTATATCAATACTAGACATTTCTTCGACAAATTATGTTATAATTATATGGTAAACAGGAGATCGTTTTTATGTCAAAGACTATCATTGTTACTGATTCTAATTCAGGAATAACCCAAGACGAAGGAAAACAATTAGGAATTAATGTTATTCCCATGCCATTTGTAATTAATGGCGAAGAATATCTTGAAGATATTTCAATAACTCAAGAAAAATTTTATGAATTTCTCCGTGACAAAAAAGCTAGCGTATCAACTTCCCAACCATCAATGTTCTATCTAGAAGACTTATGGAATGATTTACTTGAAACTTATGATGAAGTTGTATATATTCCTATGACTAGTGGACTTAGCGGAACTTGTGCTAACGCAAAAACATTGGCAGAAGAGAAATTTAAAGATAAAGTATTCGTTGTTGATAATAAAAGAATATCTGTTACCCAAAAGACTAGCGTATATGAGGCAATATCACTTGTAAAGATGGGTAAATCAGCTAGTGAAATTAAACAGTATTTAGAAGAAACTGCAAGAATTAATTCAGTATATATTTATCTAGATACATTATATTATTTAAAACGTGGTGGAAGAATAACTGCTGCTGCCGCTGCTCTTGGAACTATATTTAAGATAAAGCCCGTTTTATTCTCTGATGGAGATAATTTTGATAAATTTGCCATGTGCCGTTCTATGACTCAGGCAAAGATAAAAATGATTAATAGATTGAGAGAAGAATTAAACGGTAAGTTTAAAGAACAATATGAACAAGGTTTAATGTCTGTATCTGTTGCTCATACTCAAAACCTTGAAGAAGCAAAGAAGTTTGCCGAAGAAATTAAGGAAAATTTCCCAAATCTTAAATTTAATTTTATCGATTCTTTATCGCTATCTGTCGCTTGTCACATCGGTCCAGGATCTTTAGCTTTTGCCTTATCTTACTATAAATATCGCGATAAATAATAGATAATGATTTATCTTTTTTGATTACTTTATGATAAAATTTTTATCTTTTATTAATA
>DNJQ01000067.1:1210-3998 GCA_003497225.1 Bacillota bacterium
AAAATTTTTATCTTTTATTAATATAAATGATACAAAAATTGCATTTCTTGGATAAAAACGTATTGATTAAATAAAATAGATTTGATAATATATTTAGGCTGTAAAGAGAAGTGAGGTGAGTTAATGCCAAAGATTACGGTTCGAGAAAACGAATCTTTAGATGATGCCCTTCGTCGTTTTAAACGTCATGTCAACAAAGCAGGTATCATAGCTGAATGCAAAAAGCACGATGCTTATATTAAACCAGGTCTTCGTCGTAAGATGAAGTCTGAAGCAGCGCGTCGTAAAGGCCGCTAAAATGGTGATCTGAGTATCGAAGCTCAGGTCTTTTTAAAATAGGGAGTAAAAAATGGATATTTACGCAAAACTCACAGAAATAGTTGAGAAAAAAATTAAAAATCATGACATTAAACCCGAAGATGAATTAACAAGCCTCGGCCTTGATTCATTGGATAAGGCTGATATAATGATCAGCATCGAAGACGAATTCGGATTTGAATTCAATGAAGATGAAATGGTTAAGGTTAAAACAGTTAAAGACCTTAAGGATTTAATTGAAGAAAAAACAAAGTAAAAAGTATGACTGAAGTACATAAGTTGCTTCAGTCTTTTTTAACTGTACATAAAAAGGCTATTAAACATTTTAATTTAATAGCCTAATTTTTGATTAATTTACATCAAAGCAAGATCCGCCGATGAATTCTCTCATTAAAGAATTACAGGGGACAGCTTTATCATCGATATCAATGAAGTATTTAATAAACTTCTTTAATCGATTTGCGATAATGTAATATGGACTTTTTGAATCTATTTCATCTAGTAGAGGTAATGCATATTTTTTCATTACACATAGTTCATATGGAAGAAGAGAATTGAAGACAAAATTTGCATTCTCTTGATTCTTATAAATCCATTTAAATTCACCACGTCTAACACTTGGCCACATGCTTATTGTGGAACTTGCAGGAGATTGACGGAACTTAGAATCACGAACAATTCTTCTAAGTAAACGAAGATCGGTTAGGGAAATTGGATTTTCATTATCAATATTTATCTGCACTTGTGGTGAAATATAGATTTTATATTTCTGGTGCATGGGGATAAGATTTGTTAATTTATCGTTCAAAGCGTGAATACCTTCGATTATGATTGGTTGTTTTTCATCAATTTGAAGGACATCACCTGGAACTCTTTTACCTAATTTAAAATCGAAGTGAGGAAGTTGAACCTCTTCGCCTTCAATTAATGAAAGCATGTTTTGGTTAAATAAATCGATATCTAAAGCTTCAAGGCACTCTAAATCAGGTTCGCCATTTTCATCCTTTGGTATAACTTCTTTTGGAAGATAATAATCATCGATTGAGATTCTAACCGGTTTAATTCCGCGACTCATTAATTCTAAACGCAAACGATTAGAAAACGTAGTTTTTCCCGATGAAGATGGGCCAGCGATGCAAATTAAACGAGTTTGTTCAATATTAGTAGCAATTTGATCACCTAAATCACTGAGCATATTGTTGTGGTAACTTTCACACATATTAATGAAGTCTACTTCACCAAATTCTTCAATGTATTGGTTTATGTGAGCGATGGTATCTACACCAACTTTAACACCCCACTGGGAGGAATGCTTTAAAGTTTTACCGAAGTTTGGAGCATCCTCAAATGGTGGAATTTGTCCACCGCATTCAGATCTAGGATATTGAATTAAAAATCCAGGAGAATAAGATTTTAATCTATATTCAGTAAGATAACCAGTTGAAGGAACCATGTAACCATACATATAGTTAACATATTCACCACATTTATATAGATGAACATCATTTTCAGGACGATATTTTAATGTTTCTAGCTTATCGATGGCATCCATGCCTTTATAAATCTCTTCAGCTTCTTTTTTAGTCACAGTTACGCGTGTAATATCAATGTCTTCTGCAATTAAACGATTGACTTCATGCTCAATTGCTGAAAGTGTCTTCGTATCTAAATGAAGTTTTCCATTAACAATACTACCGAAAATAGAACGGGATACATTATATGAATATCTAACCTTTGCTTCAGGGTAGAGATTATGTATTGCTAGAGTAAAAAGATAACGTAAAGAAGTTTCATAAATCTTTGTTGCTTCTAAATCTTTTAATTCAAGCAAAACAATATCTTCTTCACCTTTTTGTGGAACATATTTGAGTTCCCAAAGACGATTGTTTACAGTGACAGCTATATATTTCTTTCTATCCTCAAAAGGAATCATTTCTAGGCAAGAAAGCCCAGCTTTGTAATATTCTTTTTTAAGTTTTGTACTCATCTTGTCGCCTCTTTCTAGATATTAATATATATGAAAACGCTTTCTTTTGCAACACGTTAACATACTAATTATTCAAATTTACTTAAACGCGCGATCGATTTCTTGGAGAATATCTTCTAATGGTCTATAACCAGTGCAATCACCAATCAATTTACCATCTTTAAAGAAGAGAACTGTTGGTACTGCTAAAATATCATATCTTTCGCTGACCTCGCTAACAGTATCACAATCAACTTTTAAGAAAGTGATGCTTCTTCTTTGACTAGATGCCTCTTCTAGTACTGGTGCTAACATTTTACAAGGTCCACACCATGTAGCATAAACATCTACTAGAACTTTTTCATTTTCTTTTACATACTTATCAAATTCGGCAATGCTTTTTACTTGGTAAATCATAATCTTTTCCTCCAATTGTATTTTATATAAAATTATCAAATGTAGCAATCAAAATGAATTTATGCATATAATGAATTTAATAATTTA
>DNJQ01000006.1 GCA_003497225.1 Bacillota bacterium
AATGTCATTGGGGAATATTTATTTGAATCTAAATAAGTTGGATGAGGCTGGAAGATGTTTCGCTTTAGCTTTGAATTCTGAAAATCCTCGTACTCTGGCGGGTGCATATCACTATTTGTATCTGTTGGAAAAGAAACAGAAAAAGTATGTAATGGCTCTCTATTTCAAAGAAAAGTCTGATTCGTTGTTAGTCATTGAACGGGATGCTAAACAAACATCTCAAATTTTGACTTTGCAACGTAAATATGAAAGAGGAAAACTTCTTTTAGAAAAGCAACAGGTTGAACGTGAAAAGCAAATACAGCTTTATTTTTGGATAGCAGTAGTCTTGTTTATTATACTGCTATGCATTGTTTTGTATTTTCTTTTGAGAAAGAGATATGAAGGACTGTTCCGGAAGAATATGCAAATAATAGAAGAAAATGAGTGCATGATTAAACGATATGTTTATGAACTTGATGTGTTGAAACAAAGGGCAGGTGAGATGGCAGAAACAAATAGAGAGAAGATTGCTAAATTGAACCAAAAGATTTTGCTATTGGAGAGTGAGAATAAAAAAATAAGTGAAAATGTATGTGTAAATGGCGTTTATCTCTTGGAACAATTGAAGAAGGAAAAGCTGATTGTGAAGAATATGACCAACCAGGAGAAAGAACAACTCCTTGAATATATAGATTTAATATATGGTAATTTTATTTCTCGGTTAAAGAAAGATTTTAAATTAACTAGTGGCAACTTGATGTTGTTGGCTTTGCTTAAAGTCGGTTTCACTTCCAGTGAATTGATGTTCACTTTTGACTGTGAGATGAATTCCATTTTTACGAAGAAACGGAGGTTGAGGGGAATCTTAAGTTTGGATACAAATGATAAATTGGAAGAATTTGTAGCTCTTTACTAGAATAATCGCTTGATTTTCGTCCACTAATTTAGAAATGTTTTTACTGTCATCTTATTGGTGTATAGAGTATTGACTTGTCTTGTGTTGTCCACTCGTATTTTCTCTAAGAAGTGATTGAATGGCTATCTTTGTAACATTCAAAACTAAAGATACTATGAAATCATTTTTTATTTTGTTAAGTTTATACTACTTTCTTGTAGTAAATGTAGTAAGTGCAGATTCAGTTACTTTTCCTTCGAGAGTAGAAATCGTCATGGATGAGGATTTTGATTTACCGGGTGGTCCGGGGAATGCTCATCGTTCTATTCCTTCAGCTACTCCTTTTTTAGCATTTTTGAATGATGACCATTCCATTGATTTGGAATTCTATCAATCGATAGGTGAAGTGGAAATTGCAATTTCTCAGAATGGGAATGTTGTTTACTCCTCTGCTGAGAATATAGACTCTCCTATATTAAGAAAAGTACAGTTACAGCAAGGTTTAGGTGGTGATTTTTTACTTGAGATAAAGGGCGCGGATGGGGCTTATGCATTCGGTAGATTTACTGTTCATTGATTTGATAATGAATATATAACACTATGAAACAAATCTCATTTTGCATCACTTGCATGAACCGGCTTATTATCGACGAAGTCATAGTGGGAATATGGTTTTTAGGTTAGCGAGTCGGTATGTAATCTGGATGCAGATAATTATCTGGGGAAAGGCTTTGCAGAGTTCGTGATGAAGAAGTTTGAGAATGAAGAAAATATATTCTATATCAGTACTCTTTGTAAACGTGATGTTTTTGGACGAATATGTTTGAAGAAGCGAGGCTTTATTGCAATGAAAGGTTATAATGAGGCTTTGGTAGGCTATGGATTTGAGGATGCAGAATTTTATGATGGTCTGGAGTCGTAATCAGGATATGAAGTCGGGTGAAACTTGTTCGTTTTTAGCTAAAGAAAAGATTGTATAACGCTTCTTTTTAGTAAGAAGCATAATAATTATTTACGTATGAAAAAAAAATTGTAGTGTATGTCTTGATGGCTTTTATAGCTCTATTTTTAATATTTAGATTCGTGTCTATATCAAATAACATAAGTCTGCAAAGAGGAATTGTTAGAAGTGTATCTGCTACAGAGCATAATGATATTGTAATAGAGTTGGAGAATGATTCTTTTTATTATATAAATAGAGGTATGGAAAGTGAAATAAATTATGAATGGTTTCAGAATTATTTGCCAGGCCATGAAATAGAGTTGTATATTCAAAATGAACATTTATTTGGGTCAAATAGTAATCGTATTGTTGAAGTAAGCATAAATGATTCTTGCATATATAAGAAGTGATTTATATTTATTCGCAAGAAAACAGTTGTATGCCAAGAAGGTGATAACTTGTTTGATAAAGAGAACAATCAGCATATTCAAATTCGGGGAGTTAGTTCGGATGGATGTTTTTTTGCTTTATTACAACCGGATGAACTTAGCGATGATAATCAACAGAGAATGGGAGTTGAAGAAGAAGGTAACCCCATAATAGCTGTTCTTTATTAAGAAGTTGATATAAAGATGAAACTGTTTTCCCATGAAGTGTGAAAAATATATCTATGAATAGTTCGTAATTCATTTGTTTTTAGTATGTTTGTGCTATTCGTATATATAGTATGAAATACTAAGGAAGAGAATGTTCTTAATGAAAGTATGAAAAGAAGAGTTAAAGCATT
>DNJQ01000098.1 GCA_003497225.1 Bacillota bacterium
CTACCAACTATACCCGAACGGGTGCAAAAAAGTGGCAGTTGGCCCATTTTTTTGCAATTTATATAAATCAACACACAATTCAATAATTTTACACAAAAAGTGCAAAATGAAAAGTTTGTGTAAAAACATTTCATAATTAAAATGCAAAATGTTAAAGTAAATTATATAAATATAATTCTTGTTTTTTAGAAAACCTTTTAAAATAATTGGTTTTAAGAACAGCTGTTGCGCTATCTTTGTCATCTAATTAAATTTATTAAATTCTTGTTTTTAATCTTTAATTGTGATATACATATTTTTGCATTGATGATCAGGGATCATTGTAACAACTTTAGAGAGTCTTAGACGTGGTGAAATAAGATGTTGTGAAAATGTGAGTCGGTTCGGAGCAAATACAAATTGATAAATGAGTGCATAGATTTATTCTATGAATTGAGGTGGTACCGCGGTAATTTCGCCCTCAGTCTAATCTGGGGGCTTTTTTAATAGGAGGTAATATGAAACAGTTAGAGAAGTACTATAATCACGATAGTGTCGAACAAGGTAAGATGGAGTTTTGGTCAAATAATGGCTACTTTAGTTGCGATGTTAAATCTAAAAAGCCATCATTTTCAGTCGTCATACCTCCGCCGAATGTCACTGGTGTTTTGCACATTGGTCACGCTAAAAACACTTTAACTATCGATACCTTGTGTAGGTACAAAAGACTTCGCGGTTATGATGTTTTATTTTTACCGGCTATGGATCACGCTGGAATCGCTACTCAAGCTAAAGTTGAAGCAAATTTAAGAGAACAAGGGATAGACAAATATCAATTAGGAAAAGAGAAATTTTTAGATATTGTCTGGCAGTGGAAAGAAAAATGTGGATCTTATATTCATAAGCAGTGGGATAAAATCGGTCTTAGTGTCGATAAAAATATGGAAAGATTTACCCTCGATGAAAAAACAAGCGAAGCAGTTAATTTAACCTTTAAGAAATTATATGATGAAGGATTGATTTATCAAGGTGAAAGAATTATTAACTGGGATCCAAAACTTATGACCGCTTTATCAAATATTGAAGTGGAGCATAAAGATATAGAAGGTAAATTCTATTATTTTAAATATCATTTTGCTTCTCATCCTGAAGATTATTTAACTATTGCGACAACTAGACCAGAAACGATGTTTGGAGATACAGCCATCGTTTATAATCCTCACGATGAAAGATATAAAAAATACGATGGTGAAATGATAATTAATCCGGTTAATGGAGAAAAGATTCCATTTATCGCTGATCGTTATGTCGATAAAAGTTTTGGAACAGGTGTCATGAAATGTACACCAGCTCACGATCCTCACGATTTTGAAATCGGTAAAAGACATAATCTTGAATTCATAAAATGTATGAATCTAGATGGTACAATGAATGAAAGAGCATTAAAATATAATGGTCTTGATCGTTTTGAGTGCCGCGATAAACTTGTTGAAGAATTAAAAGAGCAGGGCGATTTAGTTAAAATTGAAGATATCGTTCACTCCGTTGGACATTCGGAAAGAAGTCACTGTATCATTGAGCCGATGTTATCAAAGCAGTGGTTTGTTAAGATGAAGCCTTTAGCTTTAAAGGTCTTTAAGCTTATGAAAGAAGATCCGAAAGCGATGAAGTTTTTCCCATCCCGTTATAGTAAGATTTTCACCCGTTGGCTTAAAACTGTCGACGATTGGTGCATATCGCGTCAACTTTGGTGGGGACATAAAATACCTGTTTATACTAATAAAAAAACTGGTGAAAAGATTTGTTCAATTACACTTTTAAACGAAGAAGAATTTGAACAAGATCAAGACGTTTTAGATACGTGGTTTAGTTCCGCCTTAGCTCCTTTTGCATTTTTAAACTGGCCCGACAAAAATAATGAATATTATAAAAAGTATTATCCAAATTCCGTTTTAGTTACTGCTTACGATATCATTTTCTTCTGGGTGGCGAGAATGGTATTCCAAGGCTCTTATTTAACCGATAAATTACCATTCCACAATGTATTTATTCACGGATTGATCCGCGATGAATTTGGTAAAAAGATGAGCAAATCATCAAATAACGGAGTTGATCCAATAAAGATTTGTGAACAGTATGGTGTCGATGCATTGCGCTACGCTATGGCCAATACGGGAACACCAGGACTAGACTGTAATATAGGTAATAAAACATATGAAAATGTTGTGACATTTTTAAATAAAGTTTGGAACGCATCTCGTTATGTTCTTTCTATCATTCCGGAAGATTATAAGTTCGCTGAAGCTAAAAACAGTGAACTGAGTTTCATTGATAAATATATCTATCATCAGTTCAATTTAACTTTATCTTCTTACATCAAGAACATGGATAAATTTGAACTAGGTCAAGCCACTAAGTATTTATATGATTTCGTTTATAATGATTTTTGCGGAACATATCTTGAACTTTGTAAGATTGATTTAAAATCTGCTGATGAAAAAAGAAGACAAGTGGTCTATTCAGTATTATATGACATTCTTAAGAATATTTTAATTATGTTATTCCCAAACTGCCCATTCATTTGTGAGGAAATATATTGGAATCTTCCTAATAACAAAAAGAGCATTTATGAAGAAGATTATCCAAGCTTAAGAAAAGGTAAACTCGATTATAGTTTGGGTTCAAATCTTGTTTCAATGATCCGCGATATAAGAGCATTTAAAACGAGCAATAACCTTCCTATAAGCGCTAAAATTCAAGCTAAAGTCTATTGTAGCGACAAAGACTTTAATGAATTAGAAAAGTTTTTAAAGTTCTATTTAAATAACGAAGAAATCATAATTTCAAGTAGTGATAAAAACTTAATTTATTATGGAAGCTTTGGGTTGGGACTTGAAACTTTAGCTAGTGAACAAGATGAAGAAGTTATTCTCCGTCGAATCAAGAAACTTGAAGAAGAAGTAGCCAGAAGTGAAAAAATTTTAGGTAATGAAAACTTTTTAAAGAAAGCACCGAAAGAGAAGATTGAACTTGAGAAAGAAAAATATCTTAAGTACAAAGAAGAACTAGAAAAATATAAACACTAATTCACCCTTTTTCCCGACTATATAAAGTAGGAGGGAAAATATGAAGATAAAGCTTAACGAAGAAAAGATGAAAGAAATTTGTGGTGGTTCAATTGCTTTAGCTAACATCGCATTTGCTTTAATCATTAGTTCTTTAGTAATTTTGTTCACTAGACTCATAATAACTCGTTCAACTTTTAGTTCTAGTGGTGGTTTTATCTTTGATTGGTTTGGAAGATGAAAACTAAATTAAAAGATGAAGAATTAAAGGAAGTAAAAGGTGGAGAAGGAATAACTCTTTCTTCAGTCATGGCTGTTTTAGCTATTGGTATTGTTGCTGTTATCATTTATCGCTTTTTTGTTTCAAAAAAAGGTTCGCTCGTTTTACCCGGTGGATATACTTTTAACTGGGGAAAATAATGTCTATTAAAGATTTATCAGAAAATTCCAAGCCGCGGGAAAGGGCGCTAAGTTTAGGGATTGAAAGCCTATCTGATATTGAACTTTTAGCCATTATTATTGGCTCTGGAACGAAAGACGCTTCGGCTATCGCTTTAGCGAGTGATGTTTTAAATACCGCATCTTCGCTATATAATTTAAGCCGAATTCCGCTTCAGAGCCTTTCGGTTAAAGGAATAGGACGAGTTAAAAAACTTGTTCTTTCAGCGATATTTGAAATCTGCCGAAGAGTTCAAAGCGAACAAAATTCAGAATATGCTAAATATGATAACTCACAAAAAATCTATGAAGCTATTTATCCAAGGTTTTATGGTCTCATGAAAGAACGCTTTATGGTTATACTTTTGGATCGAAAATACGATAAAGTGTATGAGGGATTTATCGATACGGGTAAAAATCAAAAGATAACTTTATCCTTTCATGAGCTATTTAAACTTTGTACGACTGTTTCTGCGCCATTCGCTATAATCATTCATAATCATCCGTCAGGTATTAATAAACCATCAAGTGACGACGATGAAACGACTGAAGCGATAAAAGTATCATTAAAAATTATCGATGTTAAATTGCTCGATCATTTAATCGTCACTGATTCAGGCTATTATTCTTATAAAGATAACAAAAAAATTTAATTCGACATAATATTTAACACTCATCATTTATTATGTTTCTATGAAAGTCATAATAGGTGAAAGTAGTGAGATAGAGAAGTTAGTCGATGATGGTACTATTTTTGAAAAAGAAATAGCTATTTCTTTAATGAACAACAAAATCTCTGATGTTTTATCGATGATTTTACGTTTAAACTTTTATGGAATAAAAAAATTTAGTTTTAAAACGATGAAATACGAAGTAGTAAGACGAATAACTAAAGATTTAATCATCGATAGACCCACTTTAATTTACTGCTCAATACCTATTAAGGTGACAATATTCTTATTTTCAAAGTGTGTTTTCTTTCAAAAAATTTATGGAAGAATCTGCGGAGATAAGAAGTTTTTAATAAGGAGAAGAGAATGGCAAAAGTGATATCTATTTGTTCAGGAAAAGGCGGAGTAGGAAAATCGACAATCGCAGCAATAATTGCGATAGCTTTATCTAAAGAGCACAAAGTGTTATTAGTTGATGCTGATTTAGGAATGACTAACCTCGATATTATTTTAAATGTTCATGCGGCTGGTTATGATTTAAGCGACGTCTATGATAAACGATGCTCAATTTTTGACGCCATCAAAAAAATCAATAATAATCTCGATTTAGTCAATATTTATCACGAATCGTCGATCGATTATTTTGCTGAAGATGGCGTACAAAGACTACTTATGTTACAAAGTAAAAACTACGATTATGTAATATTAGATTGTCCAGCCGGAATTGAAAAAGGTTGGAGATTTTGCCTTACTATCTCCAATACTTCTTATATCGTTATTAATCCAACACCAACTTCTTTACGTGATGCTCATTCAGTTGTCGAACTCATTAAAAAAGAATATCTTCAGCCATACTTTTTTATTTTAAATCGAGCATCTTTTAAAGATTTAAAAAAGACATTAAATATTTATCCTGCGGTCGGGGCAAATTTGCTTTTCCGTTTGCCAGAAAATAGAAACATCATGCGCGGTAATTTTCCTGATACCTTAATAAAAATTATACTAAAGAGCATAGAAAATGAAAAAGTTGAAATTTAACAAAAATGTTTTCTTTGATGTTATGAGTTTTTTTGGATTTATATACTGTATATTTTTTAGTGTAGTTATTTATACACATCTTGATGTGAATGGAGCCTTAGTTTCGCCGATTGCTGGAAATAACACTAATTTTGCTTCATTTAATAAAACGATAGATGATTTCTTTTTAAACTTTTTCCGCTTTAATAATAGTAGTAATGATAAAGCAGTTAGTGAAGAAATAAACTATTTTCAAGTTGATGAGCATACATTTACTACTGAAGACCAGCAAATTAAGATGCTTGGTGATGGACTAATAACTTATAAAGTTTTAGAACAAAATCACACTTATTCAATAATCGTTCAATATGGGGCAGTTACTGCGACCTATTTTCAAGTAACTAATCCATCTGTTGATATTGAAGATCATCTTCTAGCTGGTGAAAAGATTGGGGACTATGACGAAAGTTTTCAAGTTTATTTCCAAAAAGATCAAAAGTACATCACATATTTTGAAGCGATTACCGAGATTTGAAGTCTCAATAGTCACAGTTTTTGTTATTGCTTTAGCACTTTTTACTAATTATTTTAAATATCTTTTCACCATGTATCTAATCGCTTTTATTCACGAAATGAGCCATGTAACTTTGGGCTTAATATTTAAGATGAAAGTTGAAAAGATCAAGTTTTTACCTTTCGGTTTTTCAGCTGAATTCGTTCGTTTTGAAGATGAAAAGTGGTTTAAGCAACTTCTTGTAGTTTTAGCAGGCCCAGCTTCGTATTTTATCAGCCTATTAATATTAAAGGCTATGTATCAAAATGGAATGTTTTCTTATTATTCTTTTGTCGTTGCTAATAACTCAAATCTTTTTGTCGCTCTATTTAATTTAATCCCTTTTTATCCGCTTGATGGCGGAAGAGCAGTAGAAATAATTTGTGCTCGTCATCTTTCAGAAAAAAAGACTAGAATTTTAAGATACATTATATCTTTTTTCGCTTTAATCGGTATTGGTGTAATAAGCGGATATTTAAAACAAGTTCCTTTATTTATCTATCTAACAATAACATATATTATTCAGCTTATTACTTCAAAAAGAGAGTACAT
>DNJQ01000091.1 GCA_003497225.1 Bacillota bacterium
ATAAAGATGAAGTATATTATAGATGGAGGCAATAATAATATAAATTGTGAAGTTTTTTAATGTCGAAAATCAATCAAACATCAATATAATTGAAAAAAAGGACAAGGAAAAGGAAAAAGAGGCGTATTTTCCTAAACTTGTTGCTGCTTTTACTGCAGGATCTTTTTTAGGTTGGTTATGGGAAACAATTCTATCTTACTTTCAATTTGGTGAATTCTATTCAAGAGTTGGTGTTCTTTATGGACCATTAAATCCTATATATGGTTTTGGTTTAATTTTAATGATATTAGTTCTTAAACCGATGAAAAGATGGTATGTGCAGTTTTTAGTTGGATCTATAATTGGTGGTGGATTTGAATATACTGCTTGGGCTTTATCAAGGCTAGTGTTACATAGTTCTACGTGGAATTATCAATCTCCATTTATTATTACAATAGGAGAAACGGAATATACATTATTTAAATGGGCGTACTGGGGTGGAACAAGTCTTTTTCATTCTTTATTTTGGGGATTATTAGGACTAGTTTCAATTAAATTTATTTATCCAACAATTAGTAAAGCCGTTGATAGTGTGCCTAGCGATTTTAGAAATTATATCAATACTATTGTCACTATTTTTTTAAGCATCGATATATTTTTAACTTGTGTGGCTTTATTAAGACAAATGACAAGGGAAACTTGTAGTAATAATGGTCTATATTGCATTGAATCTAATTACATTACTAACTGGCTTGATTTGCACTATCCCGACTCGCGTTTAAAAGAGATATTTCAAAATTTAAAAAAGTACGATTGATAGGGAAAATCTCTGACTTTTAATGTATAATATTTAAGTCAGGAGAAGCGATGGACTTTTATTATTTAAACGCTAATACAATATATTCATTTCACGATACTGCTTTAAGTATTGATGATTATATAAGTGGCTTAAATGCTTATGGATATTCCGGTGGTGGAATCTGTGATTTTAACCATATGCGAGGCTTTGCTGAATATGAAAAAGCTTTTAAACATAATGACAAAAAGCTTTTGAAGCTTTTGATGGGACTTAGAATCAATTTAACCATTGATGAATATTCATTTGAAGCTTTGCTATATATAAAAAATTATGAAGGTTATAAGTTTATTCTTGAAAATATAATTGGCCCTAAAAGAAATGAAATAAATATTAATGATTTAGCTAATCAGGATAATTTAATTTTAATCATTCGCGCTAATTCTTCATTAACTTCTTCTTTTGTTTTTTCGGAAGAACTTGAAGAAACTGGGGGAAAGATTTTCTCAAAAATATTATCCATTACAAAAAAGTTTTATATCGGTATTGAGTATTATTCTGAAATAGAAAAAGAGATGATTGAAGCTCTTCGAGAATTTTCTAAAAAGCATAGTTTAGATTTAGTTGCCATACCAGAAATAAAGTATTTAAACAGAAAGTTAGCAAAAAGATACGATATTCTTCAAGCGATAAAGAAAAAAGAACTTTATGAGGAAAATAGTAGTCAACCAATTTTTTATATGCTTGGACCAAAAGCATTAAGCAAACTATATACAGAAGAAGAGATTGAAAACACGATTAAGATTGCTGATGATTGTAATTTTTCGATATTCAATAAAAGAGAAACTGGCGTAGACTTTGGAAAAGATAAGAATAAGATTTTAGAAGATTTAGTATTTAATAAAATCAAAGAATTAAATCTCAAAGAAGAATATTTAGTTCGAGCGAAGAAAGAACTTAGTGTTATTTTTGAAATGAACTTTGTTGATTACTTTTTATTAGTTCATGATTATGTTAAATTTGCGAAAAGTAATGACATAAAAGTTGGACCAGGAAGAGGCTCTTCAGCATCATCTTTAGTGGCTTATTTACTTGGAATAACCGAGATTGACCCTTTAAAATATGACTTAATATTTGAACGTTTCTTAAATAAAGATAGAAAAACGATGCCTGATATCGATATTGATTTTGAAGATGATAAAAGAGAATTAGTTATCGAGTATTTAAGGCAGAAATATGGTGAAAGTCACGTTAAACACATTATTACTTATTCAACTTACCGCGCTTCAAGCGCGATAAATGCCGCTGGTAGCGTGCTTAATGTCGCGCCGGAAAGATTAAAAAGAATTACATCGGAACTTTTACCTGGCGCAAGTTTGAAAGATTCTTTTACCAAAGTTGATGAATTAAATAATCTTATTCGTGATCCTTATTATAGAAATATTTATGATTGTGCCTTACTTATTGAAAACTTCCCATATAATTGCTCAATCCACGCTTCGGGAATTATAGTTAGCGGAAATAATTTGGAAAAAGAACTTTATTACGAAGATGATGTTTTAGGATATGAATTTCCACTTCTAGAAGAAATGGGGTATTTAAAACTTGATATTTTAGGTTTATCTAATCTTTCGTTTATTCGTCATATTGAAGATAATTTAAGAAAAATAGATGTTAAACCAATTACCTATAAGGACCTTGGTTTAGAAGATAAATTCACTTATGAATTCCTTAGTAAAAAAGCAACTTTAGGAATATTTCAACTTGAATCTTTTGGTATGAAAAATGTTATTGATCAAGTTCAACCACAAAGTTTTGCTGATCTATATGCTTTAATAGCTCTTTATCGTCCAGGCCCCAAGGACAATATTCAAATATTCGCTAATAATAAGCGAATTGATAGAAGTAAATATAGTGAAGATAAAGATATAAATGATATTATTTCCCAAACTTATGGCATCATCGTTTATCAAGAGCAGGTAATGCAGTTAGCAAGTAGATTTGCTGGATTTAATGGGAGTGAAGCGGATAATTTAAGAAGAGCTATCAGTAAAAAAGACGCGGATTATATTGCTAAGTGTCAAGAAGAATTTATTTCTGGAGCTAAACAAAACGGCAAGGATTTAAAAGTTGCATTAGATCTTTATCAATGGATAGAAAAGTTCGGAGATTATGGCTTTAATAAAGCCCATACTGTTAGTTATGCTTATATTACTTATCTTCTTTTATATTATAAAGCACATTACCCGGAACAGTTTTATCAAGCCATGCTTGATTTATCAAGTTTAACAAGTCTATTATCCTACGCTTTAAAAGAAGAGGTAGAAGGACTAGGATTAAAACTTTGTGGTCCAAATGTTTTTAATATTTATTGTGAAGTAAAGATTAAGGGCAATAATCTTTATCTTCCCATAAATGCTATAAAAGGACTTAGTGAAGAAGCTGTTACTAAACTTTTATCATTAAATTTAAATTCTAATTTAACTCTTGAAGAACTATTTATGAAGAACAAAATAAATGAACTTTCTAACAAAGATTTATTGAAACTCATCGATAGTGGGTTCTTTGATCCTTTAGAGAAGAATAGAGAAAAACTAAGGGAAAATATAGTTACACTTTTAAGTTTAAAGTATTGTGAAGAAGGAAATTATATTACTTTAAGTGAATGTTCACCTAATGTAGTTAAAGATTATTGCTTAGAAAAGGAAGTTTTCGGATCTTCTTTAAGTACATCTTTACTCAGTTTAACTATGAATAAGGGTAAAATAGGAGAAGAAGTTTATGTCATTATAAGTTGCACTAGTTTTAGTAAAACTGAATATGAAGCGATTAACGATTATGGTACAATAAGACTATCTTTTAGTACGCCGCAGGAGTTAAAACCTTATGAAATAGTTTATGTCCGCGGAAGAGCGAACAAAAAGAAGAAGAGAATCTATGTTGAAAGTTTACGGAGGACTATATGAATAGAATAAAGATTATTGATGGAAACTCACTTTTGTTTCGGTCATTTTATGCAACTTATAACCCGAGTATGGATAAATCAGCCATCATGCACACAAAAAATGGCATACCTGTCAATGCGGTTTATATTTTTCATAAATTTATAAAAAATTTAAGGCAAGATCTTCTTCCTAATGAAAGGATTGTCGTTTGCTTTGATACGGGAAAGAAAACATTCCGTTCAGCCATGCTTGAATCTTATAAAAAGCAGAGAAAACCGGTTGAACCAGAACTAGTTGCTCAAATGGCGATAGCTCGTGAAATGCTCGATTCGATGGGAATTTTCCGCTGTGAAATGGATGGATATGAAGCGGATGATATCGCGGGAAGTTTAGCAAATTTTGCTAAACAAAGAGGTGATGAAGTTATTCTTTATACTTCGGATAAAGACTATTTCCAACTCATAGATGATAATGTTTCAGTTCATTTTTTAAGAAAGGGACTTTCTGAAGTAGAAATATATGATAAGGGAAATCTTCTTGAAAAGTTTGGTGTAAGACCTGATCAAATCTGTGATTATAAAGGCCTATGTGGAGATACCAGCGATAATTTTAAAGGAATACCTGGAGTTGGTGAAAAAACTGCGATTAAACTTTTAGCGTCTTATGACCATTTAGAAGATATCATCGAAGCGATGATTAATGTTAATACCAAAACGGCGATGAATATCGTTGAGCACCAAGAAGATGGACGTTTTTGTAAAAAACTAGCGCAAATGGTTTTAAATCTTGATGTAGAAAAGTTTTATCTCGATGGGCAAGTAAAACCATATGATCACAATCAACTCGTAGCTTTTTATAAAAAATATGAATTCAATAAATTTTTAAATGAATTAGAGAAGCAAGAGAGTCTTTTCGATAGCGTTGATTTATCTATTAATGAAAATCGTGGATCTATTCCTCTTGGCTTTAAAAAGATTGATTATGGAGAAGTAAAAACTGTAAAAAGCATCAGTGAAATAAATGATAAAAACTTTGTTTCATTTGTCTTTTCCTATGAAAAACACAATTATCATATAGAGAAGGTCAAAGGTTTATTCTTAGCTACTAAAATAAATACTTATTTTATCGCTGATGAAGATATTGCCTCTTGTGGGATAGCTTCTTTCTTTTTAGATGAAAAAAATGAATATATTACTTTAGATAATAAGTGCTTAATCTATATATTTTCACGTTATGGAATAGAGGTTAAGGCTAAATGTACATTTGATTTAATGCTAGCTACCTATCTTCTTGACACTAATGTTGAAGATGATGCTAGTTCAATTTTAAAATCATATGAATATCCTTTAAGTGATGATAAGGATATTTATCTTAGCGCTTGTGAATCACTTTTAGCACTGAAAAGTGTCGCATTAAAAAGATTAGAAGAAGAAAATCAAACTCGTCTTTATTACGATATAGAATTGCCTTTAGCAATTGTATTAGCCAAGATGGAAATCCGTGGGGTACCTTTAGATTTAAATACCCTTGCTATCTATTCTGATGAATTACACCGCAAATTAGAAGGATTAAAAGAAGAAATACTTTCTTATGCTGATCACGAAATCAATTTAAATTCACCGCGTCAAGTATCAACATTTTTATTCGAAGAATTAAAGTTAAGAAAACCTGATAAAAAAGGCTCAACATCGAATGAAAACTTATTAAAAATAAAAGATGAACATCCGGTTATTTCGTTATTAATTGAATACCGTAAATATTCTAAACTCATTTCAAGTTACACCGATGCTTTACCAAATAACATTTATGAAGATCATAAACTTCACGCGATATTTAACCAAGCCTTAACGACGACGGGAAGATTATCGATGAGCGATCCTAACCTTCAAAATATTTCAATTCGCGATGCTGAGGGAAAAGAAATTAGAAAAGCATTCTTTTATCCTAATAACGAATACATGTTTTTATCCTTCGATTATTCGCAAATTGAACTTCGTTTATTAGCGCACTTATCGAAAGACAAAAATTTAATCGAAGTCTTTAATAGCGATGGTGATATTCATTCAACAACTGCGAGCAAACTATTTGGTGTTCCAAAAGAGAATATAACACCTTTACAAAGAAGAATGGCAAAGATTGTAAACTTTTCAATCGTTTATGGAACTACATCATTTGGACTATCAGAAAAACTCGATGTTTCAGTTGGTGAAGCAAAAAACATCATCGATGCTTTCTATCTAGCTTTCCCTAAAGTTAAAGAATATGAAGAATCAGTTATTAAATTCGTTCAAGAGCATGGATACTGTCTAACCATGATGAATAGAAGAAGATATTTAAAAGATATTAATTCTTCTAACTATATGCTAAGAGAATTCTCAAAGCGCGCTGCGGTCAATGCTTCTATTCAAGGTTCAGCAGCAGATTTAATTAAAAAGGCCATGATTGAAGTAGAAGATGCGCTTAGGGGATATCAAAGTGAAATGATACTTCAAATTCACGATGAGCTTGTCTTTAAAGTTAAAAGAGAAGAACTTGAAATGGTTAAAAAAATAGTTAAAGAAAAGATGGAAAATACCTTTAATCTTTCTGTTCCACTTTTAGTTGAAGGTGCAGAAGGAAACACATGGTTTGAGGCGAAATAGTATGCCAGAATTACCTGAAGTAGAGACAGTTAAAAACACGCTGATAAAAGATGTTTTAGGAAAAAGAATCACTGGTTTTTCTTTGCTTTATAAAAGAATAATGCAGACAGAACTAGGACTTGAAGAAACAGTTAATAAAACTATTATTGATATTAAAAGACACGGAAAGTTTTTAATCATCAATTTAGAAGATAATGTTAATATGGTTCTTCATCTTCGGATGGAAGGAAAGATTTTCTATTTTAAAGAAGAAATAAAAGAGTTACCGAAGAGCACGAGTTTTGTTTTAAATTTAGACCAAGGTTATTTATACTTTTTTGATACTCGAAAATTTGCCGTCTGTTATGTTTTTAAAGGTGATGATTATTTTTCCTTACCGCCACTATCTTTAGTTGGACCCGATCCTTTTTTGGCTAAAAAGGAAGATATATATAATAGTTACAAAAAGGATAAAAGACCAGTTAAAGAAATATTGATGGATCAACATATAATGTCAGGAATAGGCAATATCTACGCTGATGAGATTCTTTTTTCCTGCGCTTTGTCCCCATTCATTTTGGGAACAAACTTAGAAGAAAAAGATGTTGAAAACATCATTCTTTCTGCTCAAAAAATATTAAGAAAATCTATTGAACTTGGTGGTTCAACAGTAAAAAGTTATCAGTCGAGCGCAAATCATAGCGGATCATTTCAAGATGAACTTAAAGTCTATGGTAGGGCTGGTGAAAAATGTTTTAATTGTTCTTCTTTGATTGAGAAACGCTCACTTTCAGGAAGAGGTACGAGTTTTTGTCCGAAATGCCAAAAACACGGAAATGTTATAGCATTAACAGGAAGCATCGGTTCAGGAAAATCTTCTGTCGCTCAGATATTTGTTAATCACGGTTATCTTCTTTATGACTGTGATAAAAAGGTAAAAGAGTTTTACCAAGACAAAAAGTTTATTAGCGAAATTGAAAAAAAGTTTAAAGATGTTTTTAAAGGTGGATTTAATAAAGATGTTCTTCTTTCTAAAATGACTTCTAGTCCGAGTTTTCGAAGAAAATATGAAAACTATATCTTCCATTATATCAAGGAAGATATTAATAGTTACTTAATAGAAAACTATTCAAAAAATATTATTGTTGAAGTTCCGCGCTTCTTTGACGCTAATCTTAAACTAATGATTCCACGTTATATTCTTGTTCGAGCGGATAAAAAAATCCGCTATAATAGGCTCATAAAACGCGGTCAAAAGAATATTGATGAGATGCTTAAACTTGAAAAGGATTTAGATAAAAAGAAGATTGAGCAAGCATTTTTCATAATCGATAACGATGGTGATAAAATAAATTTAGAAAATAAAGTAAAAGAAATAATTTCTTATATTGAGGAGGAGAAAAAATGAATCTAGAAGAAAAGATAAGTAAATTGTTTGAAAAACTCGATACATTAGAGCACTACGCTAATGTTATGCACATATTGAACTTTGATACCAATACGATATGTCCAGAAGAAGGAAGAGAGTATGAGAATGAATCTTACGCTTTAATCGCTTCTTTAGCGTATAAGATTACAAAGAGCGAGGATTATATTAATTTAGTTAAGGAAATTAATGCAGAAAAAGATAAACTTGATCCTTATAAAAAGAAATTGATTGAAGATTTATATCGAGAGATTTCTAATAATGAGAAGATTTCTCCTGAACTATTTGAAGAAGCGACTAAACTTTCGAGTACAGCTTATAATGTTTGGCTCAAAGCTAAAAGAAATAGCGATTATAAAAAGTTCGCTCCGACTTTAGAAAAAATGGTCAAGATGCGCAAGAAATTAATCGATCTAAGACCACAAAAAGAGAAGACATATTACGATACAATGATCGGTGATTTTGAGCAAAACTTTTATATCGAAGATTATGATGCTTTCTTTCAAAAAATTAAGGATGCTTTAGTGCCACTTATTAAAAAGATACGTGAATCTAAAGTTAAGATTAGAACTGACTTTATGAAAAGAAAATATCCTCTTCATAAGCAAGAAGAATTTTCTAAGTATCTTATGGAAGTAGTGGGTTTTGATATGAATAAAGGTGCTATTTCAACTACCGAACACCCATTCACTGATACTTTAGCGCGTTATGATTCACGTATTACAACTCACTACTATGAAGATAATTTCATTTCAAATATGTATTCAGTAATTCATGAATCAGGTCACGCGATCTTTGGACAAAATGAACCTGATGAAATCTACGATAATCATCTACAAAATTCGATGACGATGGGAATGCACGAATCGGTTTCGCGTTTTTATGAAAACCGCATTGGTCGAAGCAAAGAATTCATTCATTTAATTTATCCTAAGCTTCGTGAACTATTTTCTGAACAACTCAGCGACGTAAGTGAAGAAGAATTATATTTAGGTGTTAATGCTGTTGATTTAAATCAACCCCTAAGAACCGAAGCTGATGAATTAACCTATTCCATTCATGTTTTAATTCGTTATGAACTTGAAAAAGAATTCATCAATAACCCCGAGTTTGATTTCAGCAAATTGAACAAAATGTGGAACGAGAAATACGAAGAGTATTTAGGTATAAAAGTTAAATCCGATAAAGAAGGAGTTCTTCAAGACGTTCACTGGACAGATTCTTATGGATATTTCCCAACTTACGCCATCGGAAATGCTTATAACGCGATGTATTTTAATAAGATGAATGAAGAGATTGATGTTTATTCCCTTATTGAAAAAGGTCAAATAAATAAGATAACTGATTGGATGAAAGAACATGTATTTAAAAAAGCATCTCTTCTTCATCCAAAAGAATGGATTAAGGATATAACGGGAAGAAGTCTTGACCCACAAGACTTTATCGATTATATTACGAATAAATATAGTGAAATCTATAAATTATAGGAGGATGATAAATGGAAAAGATAGATTTTGAAAAAATTAAAAGTGAAATGCCTGATGTTAAAGGCTATAAAGAAAAACTAAGTGAATTATCAAAAAGGATAAGCAAAACTGATGATCCTAAAGAAGCGGTAGAAATTATCCAGGAGTATTTTGATTTATCTGATAAGATTTCTACCCAAGTTAATATTATTTATATTCGCTTTACCCAAGATACCACTAATAGCGAATATGAAGAAGCACAAAAGAAACTCGATGAAATTTCACCAGAAATAAGCGATGCCGAACAAGAGTTTGAAAAAGCTTTATTAGCATCAAAACAGTTAAAAGCCGTTGAAAAGAAATTCGGTAAATTATATATCGATATGGTGAAGAGCAGCCAAAAGACATTCTCAAAAGAGATAATGGATGATCTTCGTGAAGAAGGTTTATTAACATTTAAATACAATAAATTAGTTTCTTCAGCTCAAATCGAATTTAATGGCGAAAAGCTCAATTTACCTCAGTTAAGTAAATACGCTATATCAAACGACCGTAAGGTTAGAAAAGAAGCATCAAGTCTAATCCATAAGTTCTACGAAGATAACGACAAAGAACTTGGTGATATCTTTGATAAACTCGTTCATGTCCGTGACAAGATGGCGAAGAAACTCGGATTTAAAAACTATCTAGGTTTAGGATATTTGCGTTTAGGAAGAATTGATTACAACCAAAAAGATGTCAAAAAATATCGCGCACAAATCAAGAAGAATATCGTTGAAGTAGCTTCAAAATATCGTAAAAAGCAAATCGAAAGAATAGGAATTAAAAGACCTAAGTATTACGATTATGTCATTAACTTTTCTGATGGTAACCCTGAACCATTTGGAACAACTCAGGAAAAGATTTTAAACGCTGAAAAGATGTATAAGAATATGAGCCCTGAAATTGGTGAATATTTTACCTTCATGAAGGAAGGAAACTTCCTCGATCTTGAGGCTAGAAAAGGTAAGTCTGGCGGTGGATATGAAGCTTATATTCCTGGCTTAAAATCTCCATTTATCTTCTCTAACTTCAATGGAACTAGCGCTGATATCGATGTTTTAACCCACGAATTCGGTCACGCTTTACAAGCATTCTTAGGAAGTTCCTATATTCCTCCTTACCGCTCACCTGGTATGGAATGCTGCGAGATGCACTCAATGTCAATGGAATATCTAACTTATCCATATTTAGATATGTTCTTTGATGAAAAGAACTTAAGAAAGTATCGCTATCAACATATCATCGATGCCTTGTTCTTTATTCCTTATGGAACAGCAGTTGATGAATTCCAAGAAAAGGTTTATGAAAATGTTGATTTAACTCCGGAAGAGAGAAAAACACATTGGAGAAAGATTGAAAAGAAATACTTACCAGAAAGAAAATATGGTAAGGAATGTGAGTTCTTAGAAAAAGGTGGATTCTGGTATAAGCAAAGACATATCTTTGAAAGTCCCTTATACTATATTGATTACACCATAGCTCAAGTAGTATCTTTAGAGTTTTTAGTCGAGAGCGAAGAAAACTACGATAAAGCATTAGATAAATATCTATTCTTCTCTAAGCTTGGTGGATCACTTCCATATCATAAACTCTTAAAAACTGGCGGATTACAAGATCCTATGACACCTGGTGTTATTGAAGATTTAATTCCTAAAGTTGAAAAGATTATAGAGAAATACGAAAAATACTTAGTAGATTAATTAATCTAACTAAAAAAAGCGTTATAATGAACAAAGTTAATTATGCATTATAACGCTTTTTT
>DNJQ01000038.1 GCA_003497225.1 Bacillota bacterium
AAAACTTGATAACTAAAGTGAAATAATAGTAAAAAACATAGGAAAAGAATGTGTATTATTTTGTATATTCAAGTGTTCAAAGGGCAATAACTTTGATAAAATACTTCTAGAGGTGTTTTTATGAAAGTAAATTTATATCCTATTAGATCTTCATTACAGCACAGTGATTTAGATACTACCACAAAAGAGTTTTTACAAAGACTAGAAAGCAAAGGCAATATAACTTTTAATTTAGTTGATCTTGATTCTTTATATAATGATTGTGATTGCTCAATGCTTTTAGTTCAATCTGGTGGAAGCGAAGGATTATTTTTAGAAATATTTTCTAAATTAAAAGCACCTATTTATCTTTTAACTTATGGATCAAATAATTCATTAGCAGCATCAATAGAAATATTAAGTTTCTTAAAGAAAAACAATATTCAAGGTGAAATAATTCATGGGTCTGATTCTTATGTAGAACATAGAATTACTGAACTTGCAGTTCATAGAACTTTTGGTGTTATAGGAAAGCCTAGTGACTGGCTTATTGCTTCTTTAGTAAATGCTAATGACATTAAAAAACATTTTAATGCTGATATTGTATTTATTGAAACAAATGAATTAATGGATGAATATAATAAATTAAGTGAAATAACATATGATGATTCACATAAATTTAATGATGAAGAAAAGCGCAAAGCTTATAAAGTATATTTTGCTTTAAAAAATATAGTGGCTAAATATAACTTGAGTGGGTTAACGATTAGATGTTTTGATTTATTATCTACTTTAAATACAACATCTTGTTTAGCATTAGCCAAACTTAATGATGATGGTGTAATATCATCTTGTGAAGGGGATGTTCCTGCTTTAATAACTATGCAAGTAGTTAAGGAAGTAACAGGATTAGCTTCTTTCCAAGCCAATCCTTCTTCAATTGATATTGAAAGCAATACTATGGTTCTTGCTCACTGTACTATTCCTCTTTCAATGTGTGAGACTTATGAATATGATACTCACTTTGAATCTGGTATAGGTTTAGGAATAAAGGGAAAACTTGAATTAGGAAAGATTACATTATTAAAAATATCTTCTGATATGGAACATTTCTTTATTAGTTCAGGGAAGATAATTGAAACGGGAAATAGCAGATCTTTGTGCCGAACCCAAGTAAAGATCAAATTAGATGAAAATGTAAGTTACTTTTTAAGTAGACCTTTAGGTAATCATCACATTATCGTTTTAGGAGATCACGTAAAGGAAATAGAGAACTATCTATTAAATCATGGATTAGAAAGAGTTAAGTAGTATATGATTAATTTTATTGCTAGACACTTTGTTAAGGACTACAAAAACGTAAATGATGCTGCAGTTCGGCAAAGGTATGGAGTTGTTGGATCATTTTTTGGACTGATATCGAATCTTTGTTTATTCTTAATTAAAATAATAGTAGGTTTAATATTCTTTTCAATGTCAGTAATTTCTGACGCTTTAAACAATTTGGCAGATTTTGGTAATTGCTTTATCTCTATTTTTGGTTTTAAAGTTAGTAAGAAACCGGCGGATAAGTCCCACCCATATGGGCACGCGAGAATGGAATATATCTGTTCTTTAATTATTTCGTTTATCATTATAGGTTTAGGTTTATTAACCTTTGTTGAATCTATAAAAGATATCGTAGCTCATATAGGTCATTTTTCTGATGGAGTACTAGAAGGTAAGGAATTAATAATAACAGTTTCCTTATTAGCTTTTGCTGTTTTAGTTAAGATAATGCAGAGTTATCTTTATTATGGTTTTCACCGCTTAATAAAGTCTCCAACATTTAAGGCTATAGGTGCTGATGCAAGAAACGATGTTATATCCACTAGCTTTGCTATTGCCGGCGTTGTTATAGGATACTTTACAAAAGTTAATATTGATGGATATATCGGAGCACTTATTTCAGGCTTCGTCATTTATTCTGGAATTATGCTTACTAAAGATAATGTCACTATTTTATTAGGTGAAAAAATAGATGAAGATATAATTCACAATATGGTAGAAAAGATTAAATCATTCTCTGGAGTTCTTGGTGTACACGATTTAGAAGTACATTGCTATGGTGCTGGAAATATTTATTCTTCTATTCATGTTGAAGTTGATGCAAAAGAAGATATTATGAAATCTCATGATATGATTGATAATATCGAACGTATTATTAGACAAGAATATCATATTCATTTAGTAGTTCATATGGATCCAGTTCTTATCGATGATGAAGAAACAATTAAATATCATGCATTAATAAATGAAAGTTTAAAGATAATTGATAGTGATTTAAGTGTCCACGATTTCCGCATTGTTAAAGGCCCGACACATATAAATTTAGTGTTTGATATTTTGCTTGATAACAAATGGCAAAAGCGCACAAATGAGTTAACAAAAATGCTTCAAGAAGAAGTAAATAAAAAAGAAAAAAATATCTATTTAGTAATCAATTTTGATGAAGCATATTCCGACCTAATCAAGTAACAAAAGTGCTGTTAATAAAGGTTTAAACTAAAGAAACAACCCTAAAAATAAAATAGAAGTTGGATGGTAAATATTTATAAGTTACCACCTGAATTTTTTGCTTGTTAAAATGTAAAATCCGCCGTTAAGGCTTTTATTGTGAAAAAATATGGCATATTAACCTTATTTTAGTATGACTGCAGTGCAAATAGGAGGGGCACTGCAGTATGAATATTCTTATGCTTATTGCTGCAGTTTTGTCAGCAACACTGGGCGTATCAATTTCACAAAATGATGCTCAAAAAATAGTCGGAAAAGATCACGATTCAATAGCTTGTTTTATTGAAGATAACTTGGAGCAGTTTAAAACTGAATATCACAACGCTATGAACGATTTCTCTTTCAATCCTAGTTATGTTGAGAATAAATATGAAGTTTATTTAATAGACAGTGAATCATATTCTACATTCCTGGATTTTGATGGAAATAATGGATATATGTTAGTAGCTGATAATTATGAACTTCTAGATTTTAAAACTGAAGGACAACTTGATTATTTCAACTATGGTTATGAAGTTTGCTACTCTCCTGATACAAATTACTGCTTTTATTATGAAACTGAGGAACGCTATATCCCATTTAGTGCAATAAATTATTTAGGCCAAGAGCCGGAAGATATAATGCGCGGTAAATGTCTTTTTGACTATGATATAACTGAATATACTACTCGTAAAGATGGTAATATCATTCATGATTATGAGTACTATATGAATAAAAGATATGGCAGCAAGTATAAATATGTATCTTCAACTGGCTATAGTAATAGATATAGTTTTCCTACTCAAATGGATTACTCGTTTTATAGCCTTGATGGAGATAATGCAGAAGGAAACTGTGGATTAGCAGCATTATACAACTCCTATCTTTATGGATCATTAAGATATTCTGATAAAAAGTACAAAGGTTGTAAATCATATGGTGTTAAAGTGCAAGCACGATATTATGACCCATACTATTTTTCTATTATGAATAATCCTAGAAAGTATGGAGTGTCATATATTTTTGATATTTCTTCCATTAACGTATTTCCTCAATCTTATTTAGATATTAGAGATTGGATGCAGAAAAATGCTAATTATAGATGCAACGGATCAAGTGCGAAACAATTAGCAAATTGTATAAAAGCAATAATCTATAGTGATTCTAAGGTCAAGGTAAAACCAAGAGCTGAATTATTTTTAACTTTTAAACAAATAAAAGCTCTTGTAGATAAAAATTGTTTGCCGCTAATTGGCGTCGATGATAATGTCTGGGGATGTCATTTTATGACTATTACTGGTTATCGCATTTACGAAAAAAGAGAGTCATTTTGGATATTTAAATTAATAACTCCAGTGAATTTACTTCAGTTATGTGATAATCATTTTGGGTTACCAACCTATATGGATTTTGAAGACTATACAAAAATTAGACAATTAAGTACTGTATATGTTTATTATTAATTTCAAAAAAATGTTCATTTAATATCTTTAAATAATTTAAGTTTTTGGTTATAATCTTTATAGGCTATGAAAAATAAAGAAGAAGAAAGTCTAAAAGATTTATTTAGAGGGGAAGAGATTCCTGAATATAATGCTCAAGAAGCATTTGAAAATTTTGAACGCAAATTTCCATTAAACGATTCTTATAATGAAGTTTATTATAAACCCAAGAAGAAGAACCGCTTTAAATGGCTATATTGGGTTCCAGCTGTTGCAACTGCTTTAGTTGTTATACCTATTTCGTGTTTAATTACTAATGCTATTACTAATAGCAATCATAAAACGAGGGATAATGATGCTTATATCTATGTGCAAGCAAAATATAAAATAACCGCATCGGCGGAAAGCTGCTATTTGACTATAAATGATTTAAGGCAAAAAATATATACTTTTTATTGTGAAGATGATAAAGGCGCACCTTTCTTTGCTGCATATGCAAAAACTAAACTTAATCTTAAAATAAAGGCACTCGAAGAGAATTATAGTTTTTCAAGTTCAAACATACTATTCGAAAAGAAATTAGAAAATTTAGATACATTTAATTATTATT
>DNJQ01000057.1 GCA_003497225.1 Bacillota bacterium
AAATTATTGTTAATTATATATTTAAAGTGTATAATAGAAACGTTGTAAAACGAAACTATGGAGGTGAATAATGGCAGCTACTGCATGTGAAATAGTATTACTGATTTTATCAGTATTAATCATACTCATTACCTTGCTTCAAGGTGGTAAATCTGAAGGTGCTTCAGGAGCTATTACCGGTGGTGCTCAGATGAACATATTCGCCAGGACAAAGGAACGTGGACCAGAAAAAATACTCACTTATATTACCATGGGGTTTGCAGTACTTTTCTTCTTTGTCACCATATTAGCAAACTATATTAAGTAAAAGCTGAGGGGCGAAAAACCCCTTTTTAAATTAATAAGAGGAAGAAATGAATAAGCAAAGAATAATTAAAGAGTTAAATCATAATAAATATTCCTTTACTCAGTTAGTAAATAAACTAAATTCTAGAAGCGATGAAGTTGAAAAGGATTTAGAAGAATTAGAGGATGAAGGAATTATCTTTTTTGATGGAAAAGATTATGCTTTAACTAAAGATTTTAGTATCTTTTTAGGAACTGTTGTAACCCGCAAAAGAAGTTTCGCTTATATTAAAATAAATGGTGAAGAACAAGATTATAGATTATCGGGAAAAATGATCACTGGTTTAATAGTAGGAGATAGAATCTATATTGAGAAAAAGAATAATTCTAATGATTGTAGATTTGTAGGATTTTATAAACGTTTAGAATATCTAATAGGAAGATATAGAACTAACGGTAAAAAAGGATATTTAGAATGCTCTAATCTTGATGAGAGTGGAGTTAAAATTTCTATCACTAGTATTAATGATGATGTTATTTTAGAAGACGGCGATATATGTAAAGCTAGTGTTAATGATTATGATGCTAGTTCAATTTATGTAACTATTACCGAAAGACTAATTTCCCATAATGAAGTAGGGGCAGAAATATCAGAAATTATAGTTAATAATGATGCTAACTTACATTTCCCTTCTAAAGTTTTAGAAGAGGTAAAAAATATACCAAGTTCTATTAAAGAAAAAGACTTAGATTACCGAATAGATTTAAGAGATAAATTAATAGTTACAATAGATGGTGAAGATGCCTTAGATTTTGATGATGCAGTTAGTATTGAACGTATTAGTAACGCTTATAAAATAGGTGTTCATATCGCTGATGTATCTCATTATGTAAAAAGAAATACCGCTATAGATGAAGAAGCTTATGAACGTGGAACATCAATTTATGTTGCTGACCGCGTGGTTCCTATGCTTCCAAATGAACTATCTAACGGTATATGTTCTTTAAATCCTGATCAAGATAGATTAACTATTTCGGTCTTTCTTTATGTAGATAAACACGGAAATGTCTTTGATTCTGAAATCCATGAATCCGTCATCCGCTCCAAAGCGCGCATGACCTATAAACTAGTCAATGATCTTTTAGAAGGAAAAGAAACTGATTTACCTAATGAATTAGTTTCAATGTTAAAACTACTTCATGAAGCCAGTTCCTTAGTTAGAAAAAAGAGAGAGAAGAAAGGATGTTTAAACCTTGATTCAACCGAACTTAAATTTAAACTTGATGAAAAAGGATGGCCAGTAAAAGTTACTGCCTTAGTTCAAGGGGAAGGCGAGAAGATGATTGAAGATTTAATGATCATCGCTAATATTGCTGTCGCTGAAACATTTAATAAATCTAATATTCCTACTATCTTCCGCGTCCATGAAAATCCCCCAGAAGCTAAAATCAGTAATCTTTGTAACATCTTAAAACGTTTTAATTTAATTAAAAACTTCCCTGCTACTATTACTACTAAAGGATTAAACTATTGGTTAGATAATATTGAAGATACAAATCTTCATAAGATTGCTAGTGACCTTCTTCTTCGTTCACTCGCCAAAGCGGAATACTCCGAAGAAAATATTGGTCACTTCGGTTTAGCGGAAGAAAACTATCTTCACTTCACTTCTCCTATCCGCCGTTACCCCGATTTAATAGTTCACCGATTATTAAAAGAATATATTATCGAAGGTCATAGAGTTAATAAAGGTGTTTTAATGGAATATCTTTCTTCATCTTCTAATCACCTTTCAATATGTGAAAGAAAAGCACAAGTAATTGAAAGACAAGTAGATGATTTAGAATCTTGCCGTTATTATGAAAATAAGATTGGTGAAGTTCATAAAGCAACTATTACTTCATTAATGTATTACGGAATGTATTTAGAATTAGATGATGGAATAGATGCATTACTAATGGCAGATAAAATAAGTAATAATGAAACTTATTATATGGATGAAAAAAACTATGCTTTTGTTTCTACTAACAAAAGATCTTCCTAT
This sequence comes from Bacillota bacterium, assembly GCA_003497225.1. Classification (GTDB taxonomy): domain Bacteria; phylum Bacillota_I; class Bacilli_A; order RFN20; family CAG-288; genus CAG-345. The sequence continues at coordinate 2,331 of DNJQ01000057.1, forward strand.
ACCATTGGTCAAAAACTTAATGTTAAGATATTCCAAATTGATTATGAAAGAAGAGAGATATTAGTAACAACAGAAGATTTTGATAGTGAACATCATTTTGTTCCTGAAGAAGAAGATAATTTTAAAAGACCAAGATTTTCACACTCAAAAGATAAATTCCATAACAATGTAAAACAAAATAATTTTAAACGCAAGCAAGGTTCGTTTAATAAAAACAAGAAATATACCAATCATAATAGAGGTAAAAATGAAAACAGAAGAAAAAAATGAGCGGTTGGTGTGTTCAAATAAAAAGGCTAGTTTTGAATATTTCCTCTCTGATTTTCTCGAAGTAGGAATTCAGTTACGTGGTACAGAAATAAAAAGTTTAAGACAAGGTCATGGATCTTTATCAGAATCATATATAACTTTTGAAAAAGGTGAAGCGATAATAAATGGCTTTAATATTTCTGAATACCGCGAAGGAAATATTTTTAATCATGACCCATTGCGTCCAAAAAAACTTTTGATGCACAAATTAGAGATTTTGCGCTTTTCTCAAGCGGTGGAGCGCAAAGGCTATACCTGTGTAGCGACAAAGTGCTACATCAAAAAAGGCAAAGCAAAACTTTGTATCGCTTTAGCTAAAGGTAAAGCTAACTATGATAAAAGAGAGACGATTAAAAAACGCGAAATTGAAAGAAATATCGATGCTTACGTTAAAAACCGCAATAAGTATTAGGAATTAATTGATGAAGAAAACCAGAGTTAAAAAAGAAATATATCGCATGTGCTTAACTGTGGTTTTTGTCGTATTAACATTTATTTTGTCGCGTCTAGCAATCTATTTACCCTTCTTCGGTAATAACGCTTATCGCTTGTCATTAACAAGCGTTCCAATCGTTATTTCTTCTTTGATTCTTGGTCCCTTATATGGTGGAATTGTTGGCGGACTTGGAGATTTAATCGGAGCGCTCCTTTTCCCTGTCGGACCATACTTTTTTGGTTTTACCCTTGATAGTGCACTTTTAGGTGTTGTCCCAGGATTAATTTATTTCCTTTATAACAAAAGTAAAAAATCCTCAGCATTCATTCTTTCCTTCATCTCTTTAGGAATCATTTCCTTTATCGTTTCTTATGTTTCATTAAAGGACTCCATTAAACTTTCTGGTTATACTCTTAATTTTAATCTAGCTCTAAAAATAAGTATTCCTTTAATTTATTCATTTTTATTAGTAGCATCAATTCTTTGTGCTCTACTTATAAAGAAAAAAGATAATTACATCATAGTAATCATCTCTTCAGTTTTAGCTAATGAATTTTTAGTATCAGGATTATTAGCATCAATTTGGAAACAAATGCTTTACGGAATTGATTTCTTTGTTGGAGTATCTACATCTCTTTTCCTTTTAATCATTACTCTTCCAGTTAAAGCTATAATTATTTCTGCCCTATATCCAGCAACGCGTTATGCTGTAAATCAAACTAGTTTAGGAATAGCTCAATTTAACACCCTAGCAAATAAATAGCATTTAAAACTATTGAAATAGTTGTTAGTGGCCCTATTCCTCCCGGAACTGGAGTATAACTAGAGCTTTTTGGAACAAAATTTAAATCACCACATCCATTTTTATCATAACCACAATCAATAATAATAGAATTTAACTTTAAATCTTCGTCGCGCAAAAGTTTTTGACCGCTAGCCAAAACTACAATATCACTTCTTTTAGCATTAGATCTAATAACTTCTAGCGGTGTTTTTGAATGAGCAACTGTTACTGTTCCATCTAGTTTTTGAAGCATCAAAGCTATAGGCATTCCAACACTTTTTGAGCGCCCAATAACTAAACAATTCTTACCTTTTACATCAATATTATAATGCTCAAGTAAAAGTTTCACTGCCTTAGCTGTAGCTGGTAAATAATTTAAATCACCACGCAGTAGTCTTCCAGCGGCTAAAGTAGAAAGCATATCAACATCTTTATTTAGAGGAATTAAATCAAATAGTTCTTCTTCATTTTTAAAACCCAAAGGTCTAGCTACTAATATTGAAGAATATTTATTAGAAGAAGTAATTAAAGATTTAGCTTCTTCTCTTGTTTCTATCTTTTTAATATCAAAAGGGATATTAAGCTTTTCTAAGGTTTTAGAAACGCTATGAATATAATATTCATTCTCTTTTATTAAGGGATTATA
>DNJQ01000005.1:0-3013 GCA_003497225.1 Bacillota bacterium
TCATTTAATGTTTTCTAAATCTTTAATAAACATTTCACATTGCGCATCACTAGGCATTCTTAAATCACCTCTTGGCGAAATAGAAACTGATGTAATTTTTACGCCGTCTGGTAAGCATGATCTTTTAAACTGCATATTAATAAAACGCTTATAAAATGTCTTTTCCCATTTTAATATATCTTCTTTGCTATAGATTTTGTCAAAAGCTTTAGTAGCTAAATAATATATTTTTCGTGGTAAAAATCCATTCCTTAAACAGTGATAAATGAAAAAATCATGCACCTCATATGGTCCTAATATATCTTCAGTTTTTTGGACTATTTTTCCCTTTGAGGTTGGTATTAATTCTGGAGATATAGGTGTTCCAAGAATAGATAATAAAACTTCTTTAAGATCTTCATGCTCTTCAGCATAATAATGAACAACTTCTTTTATTAAGGTTTTAGGAAGCGATATATTTACGGCATAATTTGACATTTGATCACCATTATAAGTTGACCAACCTAAGCAAGCTTCTGATAAATCTCCTGTACCTACAACTAATCCATTTATCATATTAGCTGTATCCATTAATATCTGTGTTCTTTCTCGCGCTTGAGCATTTTCATAAGTCACATCTTCTTTATCCTTTTCGTGACCAATTTGTTCTAAATGTAACTGAACTATTTCTTTTATATCTATCTCTTTAAAATCTACATCCATGATGTTAGCTAATAATTCAGCATTGCTTCTAGTAACCTTAGAAGTTCCAAAAGCTGGCATAGAGATTACATGAATGCATCTAGAAGATTTATTCATTAGTTTAATCGCTTCATAGGAAACTATAAGCGCTAATGTTGAATCTAAACCACCAGATAGACCGATGACCGGATCTGCATTAACGTGCTCTAAACGCGCTTTAAGTGCTTCGGCTTGATATCGTAATATTTCTTTACACTGCTTTTTATCTGCGTGAAAAGGAAATCTATTTATTAAAGACTCATAAATATTTTCTTCTTCTATATCGCAGTAAATTTTTCTACATTCATTTTCTTTAATATAAGAAGTGTTCTCCTGTCTTCTCTTTACTAAAAGTTCAACATCAATATCGGTAAAAACACTTTCCATCGAAAACATCTCATTCTCTTTGACTATTGATCCATTAAAACCGATGATACATGTTCCACCATAAACTAAGTCTGTCGTACTTTCTCCTCTTCCAGAAGAAGAATAAGCATAGCAAACATTTAAACGCGCAGAAGTTGATTTAATAAGATCTTTACGATATTCGTTTTTTCCTACTAATTCATTTGAAGCAGAAAGATTACAAATGATTGTCGCTCCAGATTTAGCAAGTTTGGTGCTTGGTGTATCATATGACCAAAGATCCTCACAAATCTCTACTCCAATCTTAATGTCTTCGTTTTGACTAGAAACAAATAGTAAATTTCTTGAGCATGGTATTTTTTCACCCGCTAAATTTATTTCACAGTTTAAATTCATACCCGAAACAAACTGTCTTTGTTCATAAAATTCATGGTAGTTCGGAAGATAAGTTTTAGGTACTATTCCTTTAATATGTCCGTTATTAATAACTGCTGCAACATTATAGTTTTTTCCATCAATTAATAAAGGTAAACCTATAATAAAAACTATAGGCTTATTTTTTGAATAATCCCTTATTTCTAAAAGTCCTTTAACTACTTCTTCATAAACTAAATTTTGAAAGAACATATCTCCACAGGTATATCCTGTTAAACACATCTCGGGAAAAACAATTATCTTCTCGTGATTTTCTATAGCCTTATCCATTTCATGTTTTATAGACTCAACATTTTTCTTTACGTTAAGTAAAGATATATTAAAAGTATGACTTCCAATCCTCGTAAAACCAAAAGAATTAGGGTTTAAATTATTAATATTAATTTGATTTTCTACTATTTTAGATTCTTTTGGCAGTTCCAACTTTTTATAAGATGAATCACCTACTAATCTATCATAAACGTTATTAGACATAATAACCAAATCATTTGTTCCATTTTTAGTTATAAAAATAGGTTCAGAGTTTTCTTTACAGATTTGACTTATCTTATTTGTATCGCGTAGTACTGTGATCGGCTCTATAATGACTTTTTTCATATTAGCCTCCTTGTGTACATTATTATGACACAATTATGCACATATATCAATTACTTAAAGCAGCTTTAATTCCACTAATAATGGCAAAGGAAATATTATATCCTCCACAAATTCCACAAACATCAATGCATTCTCCACCAAATGATATATTATCTTTTACTAAGTATTTGTAAGTGTTTTTATCTAAAAATTTAAGTGAAATTCCACCGCGTGAAACTTGACTATCTTTAAACTTTGGTAGACTTTTAATTCTAAACTTCATCTTTCCATCTTTAATGGGCAATTCCTTATAGCATTGAAATAGTTTTAAAGGTAAATATGCTTGATAATCATTAACGTTATAGACTTTATTGTTTTTATATCTAGTAAAATCAAAAGTAATCTCGCTATTATCAGCTAGCAAGCTAGCGTTAAATATAAGTATTCCTGATAACTGCTTTTCCTTAAATAGAAGTTCTCCACTTTCTTCATAAAAGAATCCGTTATTAAAAGAAATCGTTCCTCTAACTCTTGTGCCTTCTAATCTTTTAGGCCAGGTGAAATCAGGAGTTATTGGACCTAAAGCTGGAATAAACTGAGAAAACCCTGGTAAATCATTTAAAAAAGTGTTTTCTTTTCGGTCATAACTATAGCCACCAGTTGCTACGAAAAGATTTTCATAACTATATTTATTCTTCTCTCCATATAAAGTATTAGTTTTAATATCGATAGAATTAATTCTATCAATTATAATTTTAATTCTATTTGAATATTTAGGACTAAAAACAAATCTTTTTATCGCACCTTCAACCGTCGCAGATGAAAGTGAAAAAGGATATATTCTTCCTTCATCATCTTTTATCGTATCTATATCAATATCTTTAATAAATTCATCTAATAGTTTTTTATCTTTTTC
>DNJQ01000005.1:3284-4270 GCA_003497225.1 Bacillota bacterium
TAGTTTTTTATCTTTTTCATCAAAAAGAGTTTCAAAAAACTCATTTTCACTGCGGTAATGTATTCCCTTATCTTTTGAAAATAAATTTACATTAGAAATATTACATCTTCCATTACCCGAGACCAAGATTCTTTTTCCAAAGTTTTCATCTTCATTAATAATTACTACTTCATCGTTAGTGTATTTTAATTTTGAATATAGATAGGCTAAACCAGAGACCCCAAGTCCTATAAGGGTATAAATCATTTATTAAATTCCTCTAATAGGTTAGTTCCTGTTGCATAAGAAACCACCTTTCCTCCTGATACTTTTATTAAAGTTGGAGTGACTATTAAAACTATTTTATTATAATCATCAATACCAATATAATCTTTTGGAACTTGACCAGATGCCATATCAACTTTATCAGTATCAATAAAATATACTTTACCTGCTTTTCCCTGATCTATTAAATCAAATACGAGAGGTTTAATCTTTGCGCAAGCAGCGCATGTATTAGAATAATAATAGATATAATATGTTTCTTCTTTTTGATTGAGTTGGTCTTCTTTCTTAGTTATATGATCATAATTTTCATACTTTCTTTCATCAAGTTTTAGTGCTTCTTTAATATCTTCGTCTTTGATATAAGCTTTAGTAACTTTTTTATCTTCAATTTCTAGAAGCGTGCATGGAGTTTTAACAACTAACTTATCACTAGAAGTAATACCAATGTAGTTTTCTGTCTCGACATCAGATTTTAAAAATAAAGTAGAAATATTAGCAAAATAAATAGGTACAGGTTTAAGAAGCACCTGTTGTTCTTCAGCATAATTAAATGCTGTATCACTCATCTTACTACAACGATCATCATCTTCCTTATAGTAAAAAATATAGTATTTATTATAATCATAAGTGAGTTGATCTTCTTTCTTTTCAACTTTTAAATATAAATCATAATTTCGTGAAACTTTTTTATTATTTAATACAATATCAGCTATTAAAAA
>DNJQ01000026.1:0-3282 GCA_003497225.1 Bacillota bacterium
TTATAACATAAATATCTTTATCACAATAAACCACATTAAAACTTCCGTATTTAAATACCTCAATATGTTTAATCTCAGATAATCTTTTAATATAATCGAATGTTTCTTTGTTTCGATTAAAATCCATACCACGTCTATTATCAGGATCAGTGCTACCACCTAGTGCATTCTCTTCTCCGTAATATAACATCGTTGCACCGGGAAGCAAAAATAGCATCGCATAGCCCATTTTAAATAAATCGTAGTTTTCATGAACTTGATAGAAGAATCTTTCAGAATCATGAGAAGAAACCAAGTTTAAAATTGAATTAATAGCATTTACATTTATTCTTGAATACATGTCTTGTAAATATCCGTTAAACTGATCAAGCGTTATATCTTTATGTAATATTTTTCTAATTAAATCATAGAAACGATAATTCATAAATGAATCAAACATATCACCAGATAAATATAAAGTAGGATCAAACCAGATTTCTCCATAAATCATAAAATCACTTTTGAGGTCTTTACATAATTTATTAAGTTTTCTTAAAAAGTCAAAACTTATTTCATCGGAAACATCTATTCTAAATCCATCAACATTAAATTCGGTGATGTATTTTTTACAAGCTGTAAATAAATACTTTTGAACCATCTCATTATCGGTGTTTAGTTTTGGTAAATAGGCTGCAGTAGAAAAGCATTTATAATTAGCATTCTTTTCAATCTTAACAGGATACTTATTTATAAAATACCAATCTTTATATTCGCTTTTACTTTGATTTCTTATTACATCTTGGAACGCAAAATGATTAGCTGAGGTGTGATTAAATACTACATCTAAAATAACTTTAATTCCCTTTTTATGAGTTTTATTTACTAATGTTTTAAAATCATCTTCTGTTCCTAATAAAGGATCAAGTGCAAAATAATCTTCAACATCATAGCGGTGCGCAGTTCTTGAAACAAAAATAGGTGTAAGATAAATAGCATCAACTGATAGCTCTTTTAAATAATCCAATTTAGAAGTAATTCCTTTAAATGTTCCATTAGTTCTAAGTTCCCCTTTAATAGGTGCAGTATACCAATTTTCTGAAACTTCATCAGTTGGACAAAATCTTTCAACAAATATTTGATATATAACTCCACCCATGAATCCTTTATTTGCTTTAATAGATGTCTTCGTTAATAAATATGTTACACCATCAAACATATCCATAACATCATTAAATGGTTTATCAGCAAAGGAAAAGTTTCCATAATATAATGAATTATTAGATTCATCTATTAGTTCAAAAAAGTAACTAAAAGTAATTCCTTTAAAAGGAACAACGCCTAAAAATATATCACTCTCATTAGTGGTATATACTTTTTTCATCTCAACAGATTTTAATATTCCATTGATTTTTAAAAGTTTATTATCGTATTTTTCACAATACCAAATACGGACTTTTCGTACATCACTTTTGCGTGAACTAAGACGTATACAATATTTATCATCACGCAAATAGTAAAGATATAAAGGCCCTTTATCGTGTTTTATCGAAGATCTTTCAATCATGTTATAAAGTTACTTTTAAACTTAACTTATCACCAACGGATGTGACTTTAACGGAGAAGGATGAAGTTTCACCAGTATGCCAAGCGAAGTTAGTTCTAGCAAATGTATCTCCATTACCATATAAATCGTTATTTGTGGCATCTCTATTGCCGTTAAATGTTTCACTAACAAGTTCAACGAGATTTATATCATCACTAACATAGCGGTAACTAGGTGTATTTGATGCTACTGGATAAAGAATTGAATTGTTATCAACTTTACTAAGTTCGGTAGCTATATCAGTTACATACTTTTTGAAAGTAGTTGAACCATAATCATCAAATGTTATTAATCCCATTCTTGCATCTACATGATAAACTCTTAAACCAGCTTCGGTATAGAAATTAGGATAAGAACCGCAGTAGGAATTCTCTGCGTCTTCTTTAAATAGACTTGTTGGTGTATAGTACTCTAATATTAAATACTCCCAAGAAGCAGAATTGATATAACTATCTGGAGCTATAATCAATGCATCACCAGTTTCAGCGAAGGCATCTAAGGAATAATCACCAGAACTTGTAATAGTTTTTGGTGTAATCCAACCTAATAGATACTTACTGAAAGCCATATGGTCACCGATATTATTATCCATCATATCAAGTCCTCCAGCTGGAGTTGTCATCTTTACACCGGCTTCTTGACTATCATAATTATAATAATCATCAAGTCCCATCATATGTCCAGTTTCATGAATGAAGGTATGCATATCAGGATGATCTTTATATCCCCCTTCATCCATAAAGTGCCAACTGGCCCAGGCATATGTTCCAGTATAGCAATCATTAAATTTACCTTCTAGAGCTGACCAAGTTGTATAAGCCCAGAAGTTACCATTATCATCACTTAATTTACTGACTTCAGGATCAAAGTGAACTGAATAAACTAGCCATACAGCATCTAAATATCCATCTCCGTCTGTATCATATTCAGATAAATCAACACCTTTACTTTGTACAGCCTTAAGTGCTCCATTAAGTAAAGTTTGATCTAGATAAGTTGTAAAATCTTCACTAGATTTAGAAACTATTGAAGAAGCAGATTGAGGTGAACGATACCAATCAGCAACATATCCTTCAATATGAAGTTTTCCGTATGAAGACTTTTCATAAAATGAAGTTAATGATTCAACAGTATCATTATTTGTTCTTTCTCCAAAGAATCCATCTTCAAGACGAGCTCTTGCCCCATCACATCCACCACTTAAAGATGAACATGTAAAATCAGAAAAGTCTACTGGTATAACTAAGACTTTAGGATTTCCTAATGAAGGTAAAACGTATGATGCTTGAGTTTCAGTCATAACGTTTTGGAATTCACTTTGTCTTGATTTAAATTTTTCATCTGATGGTGAAGTACTACTACTATTATTCGTACCAGAAGTATTAGTTTGACTACTACTTGGACTAGAAGTACTAGATGTACTATTAATTGATCCAGATGAACTGGGTTTACTACCTCCTAAACAAGAAGTTAAAGAAACACTCATTAAGGTTGAGGCAATAAATAGTAACGCTGGTTTTTTATTCATATATTCACTCTTTCTAGCTAAATGCTTGCTTTATTATAATATTTTTTATGATATTTCAGCAATAAAAATATATATTTTTAATTTAATACTTGAATTTATAGTAAAAATCTACTAAATTAAATGAGGTTGGCCCTGTAGCTCAGTTGGATAGAGCAACAGCCTTCTAAGCTGT
>DNJQ01000026.1:3600-3780 GCA_003497225.1 Bacillota bacterium
AGCAACAGCCTTCTAAGCTGTGGGCCGGGAGTTCGAATCTCTCCAGGGTCACCACCTTGCTATAAAACGCCCTTTTTAAGGGCTTTTTTGTTATTCACATTCAAAATGTTGCGAAAAAGTTGCGAATTTATTTATTGTCTACGTCAAAAAATTACAGTATACGTCAAAATTTAACACCCT
>DNJQ01000026.1:4079-4931 GCA_003497225.1 Bacillota bacterium
ACGTCAAAATTTAACACCCTAAATGTTGACAGGCCTCCATTGTACTATAGAGATACAAAGGAGGCTTTTTAAATGGAAAAGCATGTATTTTATACAGATCAAGAAAGGTATGAGCATTGTAGACGATGCAGATTGTCTGGAAAGTCTGTTTCACAGTACGCTAGGGATAATGGAATTAATAGGTCAACCCTTAAGGATTGGATGAATGCATATAGAAACATTCATGGAAAGTTTATTAACATTAACACTGTAAGGGAAAAGGAAAACAACATTATTGATAGGGATGATTTACGTGTCAATATGTTAAGCGAAGTTGAAAAAAAGAAACGAAGAACTCACTTTGATCGTTTCGATCATTCTGTCGTTGAAATTGAATATAAAGGAATAAAAATAACTACTTCGTTAGAACAGGCAGAAAAGATTTTAGAAAAAATATTATGATAAAGTTCAGTGAAAGCAAGAATATTTATTTATATTCTGAAAACGTTGATATGAGGATGGGAATCAACAAAATTCAAATACTTGTTGCATATAACTTTAGCCCAATAGAAATTCGTCACAGTGTCTTTGTATTTTGTTCCAATAATGGTAAGACTATCAAAATGTATTACGAGGATGATTATGGAAGCTGGTTATTACAAAATCGATTGTTTGAAGGAAAATTCAAATGGCCCAAAGGTTTAGAAATGGGAACAAAAATTAGTAAGATTCAATTAGAAGGATTATGTAAAGGTTTAGAAGTAATTGAGTCAAAAAGGGTCAAAGAGAAAAAAGAAATAGATTACATTTAGAACTTTTAGTCTATATATACTAAAGTATATATAGACTAATTTTCATTTTTATGCTATAATA
>DNJQ01000147.1 GCA_003497225.1 Bacillota bacterium
GCCGTATAATAGGAAGTAAGGGAGGTGGTGAAAAAAAAGTTTGCCAGCTATTAACTAGCAAACTTGAATTTAAACGATATATTAGCGATTTAATTAAGCGCCAGCTTCTTCGCTGCCACTGCCTGTTTCACTACCAGTGCCTGAGTCGCCACCAGTTTCTCCACCGGTTCCCGGTTCAGTTGTTCCACCATCATCCTTTAAAGTAAGGCTAATTTTATTACCATCTGCTGTATCAAGAGAGATGATATAGGTTCCAGCTACTTGGCAAATGATATTGTCACTAGTTGCAGCTTTAACGAAACCTTCTGTTCCAGCAACAACATTGGGAAAGCCCAAGAATCCACCGTCGACTACTTTTTCGCCGACGTGTTGGTTAACTTGAATACCAAATTCTGTATTTTCAGCCAAAGCCATTTCATATTTATAGAGAGTTGGTGTTGTTGTATCAGCAACCATATCTCTCAAATCATCCCATTTTTCAGCCCATGATCCTTTTAATTGATAGGAATAGGTTATTACAGGCTTAACAAGGTCAGCACCCTTTGTATAGGTTAAGACAAGGGAATCTGGCGCAGTAGTGGTTAATGTTAATGTGTAAGTTGCAGATACTTTAACTTTGATGTTTCCATTGTGATCTTCAAAGTTTGCTCCAGCTTCTTGCAAATTAGAGAAGCCAGCATTTCCATTATCCCATCCTTTGGTTGAAACAACTTTGAATTCATCGTCAGCATATAAGTTAACTGTTAACTTATAAACATTTTGTCCTTCTTCTTGAGTCATTTTAACGTGTTCGGTAGGAACAAGTGCGTCTCCAAAGGTAGGGGTCCAAGTAAGTTCTTGTTCTGCACCAAGTCCAGAACCAACAAGCATAAATGTACGGCTATCGACGAATGGTGTAGGAGTTGTGGATGTTTTTGCTGAAGATGTTGCTGGTGTTGATGAAGGTGCAACTGAGGATGAGGCTGGTGAAGTTGATGAAGCTGGATTAGTTGATGAAGAAGATGAACTTCCTCCGCATGATCCTAAAGCAAATGTTGAAAGCATTAGGACTAATGGTAAAATTTTTTTTGATTTCATTTTTATTAATTCCTTTCTTAAATGAACGTTTTATATTTTAGTTAACTATAATACAAAATGCAAGTATGTATGATGAAAAAATTCAAAATATTACTTTATAAGCGCTTTTTCTCTCTCTTTTTTAACGCTGTTTCTTTCATTTTGTATATAACTTTTTCTGGTATTGCTCTTAGTTTTCCTCTCTCTAAATCACCCAACTCTAATATATCAATTGATATTCTATTTAATGACAAAACTTCGTGATTTAATGCTTGCATCATTCTTCTAATTTCACGATTTTTTCCTTCATGGATAGAAATTCTTATTCTTGTTTTATCTCTTCCACATGATTCAACTAAAGATATTTTTGCTGGTGCGGTTAAACCAGCTTCAAGCATTATACCTTTTCTTAAGGCATTTAAATCATTATTACTAATAATACCTTTTATTATTACTTCATATGTCTTCTCTATTTCAGATGAGGGGTGCATTATTAGATTTGCGAATTCTCCATCATTAGTTAATATAATAAGTCCTGAACTATTTATATCTAAACGTCCTATAGGAAATAACCTTCCATACTTAGGTGGAATTAATTCAGCAATTGTTCTTCTTCCTCGATCATCTTGCATAGTTGATATAACTCCTAACGGTTTATTTAAAGCTAAATAATACTTAATATCTTTGGGAGTAGTAACTTCTTCATCATATATTGTAATTTTTACATCACTAGAAAACTTTGCACCTAATTTATTTACTATAACATCATTAACTTTAACTGCTCCGCTTACTATTAATTCTTCAGCCTTCCTTCTTGAACAATATCCCCTATCAGCAATTAGCTTTTGTAATCTTATTTCCTCTTCCACAGTTATTACCTCTTCTTGTATTAGCAAAAAAATTATACTATAATTTAAGCCGGTTGCCAACGTAGCTCAGTCGGTAGAGCAACTGATTCGTAATCAGTAGGTCAGAAGTTCGATTCTTCCCGTTGGCACCATTTTTATTTTATATACTGTTTATTTCAAATAAAAACGCATAATATTTAATATTTTGTCTTATTATATAGTTGATTTTAAGGGCTTTTATTAATAATTGTTTGATTTTAAGCACAAAATATGTTAATATTTAAGCGATAATAGGAGTAAAGACAATGAGGACCTTTAATTATTCCAAGATAAAAGAAGAAAAATGGGATTCTGAAGTTCTAAGTTTAGTTTCAGCAATTTATAAAGAATCTGGCAAGCAAGAATTATATATAAAACAAAGTCCTAATGAGATTGAAAAATTAGTTGATATTGCAAAGATGCAAAGTACAGAAACTTCTAATGCTATAGAAGGCATAGTTACAACAAATGCACGTATTAAACAACTAATGGATAATAAAACAACACCTAAAAACCGGAATGAGCAAGAAATTGCTGGATATAGAGATGTATTAAATATAATTCATGAGAGTTTTGATGCTATTCCTCTAACTCAAAACTATATCTTACAATTACATAAAATACTTTATACCCATATGAATAATCCAATGGCAGGAAGAACTAAGGATGTACAAAATTATATAAGTGCAACATGTCAAGATGGCAGTGTTATAACACTATTCACTCCACTAGCCCCATATGAAACACCTGAAGCATTAGATTGTATATGCAATGAATATAATCGCGTTATTGGTAATATGGAAGTTGAGCCATTAATAGCGATAGCTATATTTATTCATGACTTTCTTTGCGTTCATCCATTTAACGATGGTAATGGTAGAATGAGTAGATTACTTACTACACTGCTTTTGTACCGCAATGGTTTTCGTATTGGAAGATATATTTCTCTAGAAGCTAAAATTGCTAAAAATAAAGATTTATATTATGAAGCATTGAGTAAATCACAATATGGATGGCATGAAGGTAATGAAAATTGTGTACCTTTTATAAAATATTTGCTTGGCACAATTCTTGCTGCCTATAAAGATTTTGAAGAAAGAGTTGAACTAATAAGTACAAAACAATCAGCGCTAGAAATGGTAAAAAAAGCAACTATAAATAAAATAGGATGGTTTTCCAAACAAGATATTCATGAATTTTGTCCTTTCTTGAGCATTAGTTCTATTGAAGGAGCTTTAAGAAAATTAACAGATGTAGGCGAATTAAAACGTGAAGGTGTTGGTAAGAGCACAAAATACCTAAGACTGAAATGAAATATTGATTTAAGATTATGCTTTTAAACAACCCAATGGAACTACATATATACCATCTTTACGTCTATATGCAAAATCACCTGTTGCAGTTAAAACCATTTTAAAAGATGGTTCTTTCATTTTGTTTGTATCAATTTTATCTGCAAGTTTATTCAAATTTCTTGCCCCATCCTCAATAAGTTTTTCTCCACCAAGTTTAATTTCTATCAAGCCATATTTACCATCTCTTAAATGCAATACTGCATCACATTCAAGATTTGTCTTATCTCTATAATGATATACTTTACCGTTTAGGGCATCTGCAAAAACCCTTAAATCACGAACGCACATTGTTTCAAAAATAAATCCAAATGTATTAAGATCATTTATTAAATCGTTCGGACCTAATCCAAGTGCAGCAACGGCGATAGATGGATCAACAAAAAATCTTGTATCCGAAGTTCTTATGGCTGTTTTAGAACGAAGATTCGGATTCCACGCCGCCATATCTTCAACAACAAATATTTTTTTTAGTGCATTAATATATGAATAGACTGTATCAACATTTATAGTTGAAGAATCGTTTACCGCAACATCTTTACATAGTATTTCTAATGGTGCTTGCGTACCTTGATTTCGCGCTAATGAACGCATAAGACGCTTTACTCTTTCTGAATCTCTTTTAATGCCATCAACTCTTGAAATATCTGAACGAACTACTGCATCATAATAATCATAAGCTTGTTCTAAAGCTATATCACCATCAAGATCAATTGCTCGAGGCCAACCACCTCGACAAGCAATAAATGCGATATCATCAAGAGTTAATTTGTTTTTGCCATATATTTCTTCTGGTTGCGTAAATAATTCTTTTATGCTTACTTCACCTGTTGATTCTTCAGATTCATATAAACTCATCGGTCTCATCATTACCCAAGCAAACCTTCCTGTTCCAGTGTGATTTATTTCTTCATATGAAGCAGGAACCGCTGAACCAGTTAAAATAAATTGTCCCATATCATCTCTATGATCAACCTCATAACGAATAGCATCCCAAATTTTAGGTATTAGTTGCCATTCATCAATTAGTCTTGGATTATCACCATCTAATATTCTTCTAGGACTAATATCAGCCATGGATAAATATTGTTTATCTGGATTATCAACATAAACTACACTTTTAGAATGTTTTTCAGCAGTAGTTGTCTTACCACACCATTTTGGTCCTTCAATTAAAACAGCACCTTTGCCCAACAGTTTCTTTTTTAATATTTCGTCAGCAATTCTAACTTTATATTTATCCATAACCACTCCTATGTTTAGCAATATTATATATCAATACAACTAATTTTAAAACACTTTTCGGTGATTTGGCTTATTTTTATTCGGTGGTTTGGCTGTTATTCGTTCGGTAGTTTGGCATTTACGCCGTCTCCCAAACTTCATACTTTAGG
>DNJQ01000046.1:0-721 GCA_003497225.1 Bacillota bacterium
AATATATAAATAGTAAGAATATTGTGTTTTTTGCCATAGTTAAAGACATTGTTTTAATTGTCGTTTTATATGTTACAACTAATTTCTATTTTTATTTATTAGCTCAAATAGGCATTACAATATTATCAAATATTGCAATATCAAGGAAGACTGATAAATTATTTCCAGAGATTGCAAAATATAAGAAAGAAAAAGTTCCTAAACAAGAGCTAAAAGTAATAATAAGGAATACATTGGCAATGCTTTGTCATAAGATTGGATCAGTAATCGTTTCAGGTACAGATAGTATACTTATTTCTTCTTTTGTAGGCATAGCCACAGTAGGAGTCTATTCAAATTACAAACTTATCTGTTATTGCTTGCAACAAACTACGATAAAATTTACCAATTCAGTAACGGCTAGTATCGGAAACTTAGCCGTATCTGCTGATGGTGATAAGGTGATTGCAGTTTTTAGGAAACTATATTTCATTAATTTTACTTTAGCATTCTTTGTGTCATGTTTCTTCTATACATTGTCTAATGCTTTTATTAAAATTTGGATAGGGGATAGTTACTTATTGGACGATGCCTGCTTACTCATTATAACCATAGATTTATTTATTTACCAAATAAGGCAACCTGCTATTGTTATTATTAATGCGTATGGACTTTTTTGGCCTATAAAATGGAAATCAATTTGGGAGGCTGTCATTAATCTATTAGTTTCACTTTATCTAGT
>DNJQ01000046.1:992-6137 GCA_003497225.1 Bacillota bacterium
TCTATTAGTTTCACTTTATCTAGTTATTGGTCTTAAATTGGGAATTTTAGGAGTGCTTTTAGGAACCATGATTAGTACTTTGGCTACTAATATTTGGTGGGAACCCTTTGTTGCTTATAGATATGGGATGAGAACGAAACAAAAGGGATACTATAAAGAGTTGATTAAAAGTTTCATATCATTTTTCATAGCAATAGTTATTTTGCATTTTAGTGTGAAATATATAAATGGTTTTGTTGGCATATCTTTAATCATGATATTATTAATAAGTGCGTTAGTTGCAACTTTTGTTCTTCTTGTTGTGTACTTTCTATTTTATAGCAGGAATGAGGAATTTAAATATGCGACGAAACTTTTATGTAGTATTGGCAGGAATTTATTGAAAAAATAGGATTAAAATAGAATAAACATGCGAATATTTATTTCAGTTGTCACTATCCGGGATATTGGTGGAATTAGTACATCGGTTATTAATTTGTTGAACGAAATTAAGGATAAATATAATGTAACCCTTTGTGTTCCAAGTAATGACATTAGTCCCAATATTGTATTGCCAAGTGGTATCCAAATAAAAGAAGGTCCTCATTTTTTTAGAGATTGCTTTGCTGTGAGAAAAAATCTTTTAAATCAATCTATTTGGGAAAAGACGATAAGAACCACAAGAAGGATTTTTAAAAGGCTTGTTGGTCTTGAGAAAACTGCTCAATATGCTTCCCGTGGGTTTCATATTGATGAAGATTATGATGTTGCTATTGCATTTTACAATGATACATTTGATAAGAATGGGAAGATGATTGTCACAGGTGATTATAATTTTGTTCTTCAATGTGTTAAAGCAAAACGAAAAATTGCTTGGATACATAATGATCCTGCAAAATGTGGTTTTTCATATACTATTTCTAAAAAGATATTTTCTCACTATGATGCAATTGTTAATGTAAGTTCTGAATGTAAGAGGCTTTTCGATAAGATAATTCCAGACTATATAAGTAAATCATACGTTGTGTATAATATGTTTGATATAAATGAAATAAAAAAAATGTCGCGACAATATGATAATCCATATAAGAATGGTGATAAACTTCATTTTGTGACTGTCGCGAGATTGAATGAAGAACAGAAGAAAATTAGTCGTGTATTGGAGGCTTGTTTAAAGCTAAAGGAGGATGGATATACTAATTATGATTGGACTATTGTAGGAGAAGGTAATGATAAAAAAGACTATCTGAAATATGTGAACTCTAATAAATTGGATGAGTTTGTAAGTTTGGTAGGTCTTAAGTCTAATCCCTATCCTTATATGTTGTATGCTGATGCTTTTGTTTTAACTTCATTGTATGAAGGGTATCCAATGACAGTTAAGGAGGCGCAGATTCTGACATGTCCGACTTTGGTAACAAACTTTGGTTCTGCAAAGGAAAGCATAATTGATGAATGTGAAGGATTGATTTATGATAATTCATCAGATGGCGTATATCGTATGATGAGAAGAATATTAGAAACTCCTGCCGAACTACGAAATTTTAAAGATTATTTGGAATCTAATCCGGTGACAAATGAAAAGGCACTATCCCAATTTGACAATGTTTGTAAAGGACTTCCAATATATGAATAACTTATTTTGATATGAAAGATAAATACCCTTTGGTAAGTATTGTAATTCCTACTTATAAAAGACCTGATACACTTGCAAGAGCTATAAAGAGTGTATTATCTCAAACTTATAAAAATATAGAAATTCTTGTAGTGGATGACAATAATCCTAATACAGAAGATAGGAGATTGACACACTGTGTCATGGATGAATTTGTAGATGAATTTAGGATAAAGTATTTGGAGCATCCATATAATAAGAACGGATCGGCGGCTAGAAATACAGGTGCAAATAATGCAAATGGGGAATATGTTGCTTTTTTAGATGATGATGATGAATTCTTGCCTGAAAAAATAAAATCTCAGGTAGAACGTATGGAAATGTTGGATGATACGTATGGATGTTGCTATTCAAAGTATATTTGTAAGAGAAACGGTGAACTTGTATCGGAAGGAACAGAAAATAGAGAGGGGCGTTTGTTGTTAGATGCTTTAATGCGTAATTTAAATATTGCAGCTGGTTCTAACTTATTAATAAGAAAAGATGTATTTGTAGAAATAGGCGGGTTTGATGAATCTTTTAAACGGAATCAGGATCTAGAGATTCTTGTAAAAATTTTGCGTATAAGAAAAATAGCATATACTGATGTGCTTGGGTTGATCGTTAATGCACATGAACAGTCGCATTCAATAGATTTTGATTTGGTGACTGAACAATATATAAAAGCTTTTTCCGGTTTTATAAATGAATTGAACTATTCTGATAAGAATAAACTGTTCAGAATGATGAATCTACAACGATTTAGATTTAAACTTAGATTGCAACATGATATTATAGGTTGTTTGAAGATGATTTTTGGTGGGGAGTTGAAGCCTAAAGATGTATTGAGATATACTTGTTTTTTAATTAAAGGGGTTGTTACAAAGAAAACTAACAGATTTGAGTTGTAATTAAAATATTTATTTATATGGAACAAATTAAAATTTGCGTAATCGGGCTCGGTTATGTAGGGCTTCCTTTAGCTCGACTTTTTTCAACTAAATTTGAAACTATCGGTTTTGACATGAATCAAATACGTGTAGATGCTTTAATGGTTGGACATGATGCGACACTTGAAGTTAGTGATGATTTATTACAATCTGCATTGAAAAAAGGATTTAAATGTACAACAAAACTAGAAGATATTAGGGGTTGTAATTTTTATGTAGTGGCTGTTCCTACTCCGGTTGATGTTAATAACAAACCTGATTTGAAACCATTATGGGGAGCTAGTGAAGTGGTTGGAAAGGTAATCTCGACTGGTGATATTGTTGTATATGAATCTACTGTATATCCTGGTGTTACAGAGGAAGAATGTATTCCTGTTGTTGAAAGGGTTTCTGGATTAAAATTTAACGTAGACTTTTTTGCTGGTTATTCTCCGGAACGTATAAACCCGGGTGATAAACTACATACTGTTGAAAAAATAAAAAAAGTAACATCTGGGAGTACACCTGAAATAGCTGATATTGTAGATAATGTTTATAATGCGGTTTTGGTCAATGGAACTCATAAAGCGCCCTCTATAAAAGTAGCTGAAGCTTCAAAAATTATTGAAAATTCACAGCGTGATGTCAATATCGCTTTCATGAATGAACTGGCGAAAATTTTTAATGCAATGGATATTGATACCTCGGATGTTATTGAAGCTGCTTCTTCAAAATGGAATTTTATAAAATTGAAACCAGGGCTGGTTGGTGGACATTGTATAAGTGTTGACCCTTATTATTTGATTCAGAAGGCACAGGTTTATGGAGTTCTTCCTCGTATTATGTCTTCCGCACGGCGTTTGAATGATGGTATGGGGGCATATGTTGCTGGCCAGACAATTAAATGCATGAATAAAAAAGGAATTCTGGTAAAGGATTCTAAGATATTAATTTTGGGTATTACTTTCAAAGAAGATTGTCCTGATGTTAGGAATACAAAGGTTGTAGATGTCTATCATACTTTGCAAGAGTATACAGATAATATTGTTGTGTATGATTCATATGCATCACCTGAGGTTGTTCAGCATGAATATGAAATATCCATTATGACGAATTCTTTAGAATCGTTAAAGGGAAAATTTGATGCTGTGATATTGGCTGTAGCACACAATACGTTTGAAGGGGTAGATATAAGAGATTTTTTGACGGATAGAGAAAACGGTGTAGTGTATGATGTAAAAGGTATACTTCCAAGAAATATTGTTGATTCTCGATTATAAAGTGAATGACTTTTTTAATAAACAATGGTATTATTACAAATTAATGTAGTTGTTAACTGGGGATCTACCGGACGCATTGCAGAAGAAATAGGGCAAGCTGCAATAGCAGCAGGGTGGGATAGTTACATTGCTTATGGCAGAAATCCAGGGATAAGTCAATCAAAATTGATAAGAGTTGGTAGTAAATGGGATATGTATAGTCATGTTTTGCAGACTCGTTTATTTGATAAACATGGCTTGGCTTCTAAAAAAGCGACAGAAAAGTTAATTGCTCAAATAGAAAAGCTAAAACCTGATATTATTCATTTGCATAATATTCATGGGTATTATGTAAATTACCCTTTATTAATAGAGTATTTGAGAAAAAAAGAAATTTCAATAGTTTGGACATTACATGATTGTTGGAGTTTTACAGGGCATTGTTCTCATTTCGCTTTTATAAAGTGTGATAAATGGAAAAGTAAATGTTTGCATTGTATACAGAAAAAAGAGTATCCGGCGAGTCTTATAGATAGAAGTACGAGAAACTATCTTTTGAAAAAACAATATTTTACATCTATTGGAAAAATGGTTTTAGTTTCGGTCTCAGAGTGGCAGCAGGCGTTTTTGAAAGACTCTTTTTTACAAAAGTACCAGTCAGTATGTATTCATAATGGCGTTAATACAAATGTGTTTAGTCCTAAAACTGTGCCGGTAGACTGGAAAATGAAAATTGCTCCTATTGCCAAATATATGGTTTTAGGTGTTGCAAGCGTTTGGAATGAAAGAAAAGGCTTGAATGATTTTATTCAATTGAAAGAGATGCTTCCAACCGATTATTTGATTGTACTTGTGGGATTGACTGTTGAACAAGTAGATTCACTGCCTGATGGGATTTTAGGGGTTAGCCGAACAAATAGTATTGAAGAGTTAGCCTTATATTATTCTGCCGCTTCTGTCTTTGTAAATCCTACTTGGGAAGATAATTTTCCAACAACCAATTTAGAAGCTTTGGCATGTGGAAGTCCGGTTATTACTTATCGTACTGGAGGAAGTGTGGAAGCAATTACAGTGGATACAGGAATAATTGTAGAGCAAGGTGATGTGATAGGATTGGCTGATGCAGTAAAAAAAATATGTATCAAAGGTAAAAATGCTTATCGTAAGGCTTGTCGGGAAAGAGCTGTAAAATATTTCAATAAAGAAGAGCGTTATCAAGAATATCTTGATTTATATCATAATTTATTATCTCAAACAATATAATCATAAATAATAATTTGCGATGTCAGTGTTTAAAGATAAAGTCCTATTAATCACAGGCGGT
>DNJQ01000071.1 GCA_003497225.1 Bacillota bacterium
TAAACGCAATTTATTATAACTGTAAAAGGAATAATAAATCATATATTTATTTTCTCTATCATACAATTTACTAGTTATGCACTTACTAAATTGGTTATTCGATGTAAAAATCCTCATTGGATTTATAAAAAATGGGGTCTTCCCTAATAAATTATCGGAAGAGGAAGAAGATAGGCTTATTAAAGAATTAGAAGATAACAAAACTCACGATGAAGCTAGAAGAAAGCTCATCGAGCACAATCTGCGTTTGGTCGCACATATCGTTAAAAAATACGATAATACCGTGGAATTAAGCGAAGATTTAATAAGTATTGGAACTTTAGGTCTTATTAAAGCCGTCGATTCATTTTCAAGCGATAAAAAAGTAAAACTAGCGACTTATGCTTCAAAATGTATTGAAAATGAAATTCTCATGACTTTGCGCAAAGAAAAGCATTTAACTAGCGACACAAAGTTATTTGACGTCATTGGTTTTGATAAAGACGGCGAAGAGATGACACTAATCGATATCGTTGAAAACGATGAGATGCCGATCGATGAAAAATATCAAAAGGATGAGACAATTAAAAAACTGATGAAGTTTTTAAAAGTCTTAGATGAGCGAGAAATGGAGATCATTACTCTTCGGTACGGACTTAATGGCAGCGAAGAATATACCCAAAAAGCTATAGCGAAAAAACTTAAGATTTCCCGGTCCTATGTTTCGCGCATTGAAAAAAGAGCCTTATATAAACTTTTACAAGAATTTAAAAAGGATGAGTTAAATTAATCCTCATCCTTATCTTCAAACATATCAAATAGCGATAGCTGTTTATCAGTGTCATCCGATTTTACTTTGATGACTTTAGCGTATGAAACTGGAACTTTTTCAATTTCAATGCTTTTATCAATGATTTCACCAGTATAACATGCCCCACTAACTTTTCCCTGAACGCTATCAGGAATATTCTTTTTCATTCCAATACCTAAAGAAGATACTTCAAGATTTTTGATATTTAAAGTTAAAAGCATCTCTTCGGTAGCAACGTGAAGAAGTACTTCAGCTTCTTTTGAACGAGAACGGTACTCTGGATTTAAAATCTTAAAGGCGCTAACGAGCTTCATCGGGCTATTTTTAAAGATGCGCACTAAGTTGATTCTCGCACCTAAACGAGCTGTTTGAAAAACATTACTCGTTGAAACGATTCTCGTCGCTCCTTCATTACTTAGGATAAATAAATTAGTGTGTTCTGATTCATAAATTGAAACAGCCGACATAATTGTTCCTGTATCTTTAGTTAAATTCATCGCTTTTACACCAGCGGCTTTTAAACTAACTAGTGGAACTTCATTTTCGTTGTAGCGTGAAGCATAACCTTGATCGGTTATAACGATAATATCGCTATTTCCGTGAGTAATTACTGCACCAGTAACACTATCTTTATCAGCTAAAGGCATAGCGCGCAAACCGCGGGTGGTAAGTTTTGTTTGTTCAAATTCTTTAAGACTTGTTCTTTTAATCTTACCATTTTTTGAAACGATAGCGACATTTAATCCTTCGATAAATTCGGTGATGACGAAGGCGGAGACAATCTTTTCACCAGCTTCAATTTTAACGATATTATTTAAATGCTTTCCTTCATCTTTCCACTTTAAATCAGGAATTTGATGGACAGGAATAACAAAATATTGACCTAAAGAAGTTAATAATAAGATGTAATCGTGAGTCGATGCGGTATTTGATAAAACTGTATAATCGGAAGTTTTAAGTTTTGGCATCGATTTACTATCACTTAATATCGCTGCATCATATGATCTTTTAGCCGTTCTTTTGATGTAGCCATCGTGAGTAATAACAACTTGAACGACTTCTTTAGCGATTAGGGTTCTAGTATCAACACTTTCAGCCTTGATTTTTTCTTCTTGAATGATCGTTCTTCTTTCCATCGGAATAGTTTTTTTAATCGATTTAAGATCATTGACGATGATTTTAATGAGCTTATCTTCATTAGCGATAATTTCATTTAATTCTTGAATATCACTAATTAAGGTCTTCTCTTCTTCTTGAAGAATAGTAACATCGGTATTTGATAAACGGTAAAGTTGTAAAGTAACGATAGCTTCGCTTTGTTCTAAGGTGAAGCCATATTTTTCCATCAACTTCTTTTTACTATCATCTTTTCCACTTGAATGACGGATTAAATCAATTACTTCATCAAGAATAGAGACTGCTTTAATTAGACCTTTAACTATTGATAAACGCCAAGTCTTCTTCTTTAAATCGTATTTAGAACGACGAAGGATAACATCCTTTTGGTGATTAATATAAGCATCGATGATTTCAAGAAGATTCATGACACGTGGGTGTCCGTCATCGATAGCTAACATATTAGCGGCAAAAGTTGCCTTAAATGCGCCTTTATTGCGGAAGAAATTAACGACAGGAATAGGATCTGTATCTTTCTTTAATTCGATGACAATACGAACATCTTCGGTCGATTCATCGCGTATTTCATTAATAGCATCGATTTTTCCTTCTTGAGCTCTTTTATCTAAGTTAGCGACAAAATTGCTCTTTATTTCTCCATAAGGAATATTACTAATGATAATCTTTCCCTTTTCACTTGTATAATCAACCGTTGCATGAATAGCAAATGATGCTTGACCAGTCATATAGAGTTGATCTAAGGCTTCTTTATCATCAATTATGCCACCAGTTGGAAAATCTGGACCTTTGATGAATTCACGAAGATTTTCAACCTTAGCGGTTTTATGAGTTAAACGATAAATTGTAGCCTCGATTACTTCACCTAAATTGTGAGTTGGAATATTTGTTGCAGCACCAACAGCGATTCCATTAGCACCATTAACTAATAAGTTTGGGAAACGCGAGGGTAAAACGGTCGGCTCTTTTAAAGTGTCGTCGAAGTTAAACATCATATCGACTGTATCTTTATCAAGATCTTGGACCATGTAATCGGCGACTTGAGCTAAGCGCGCTTCAGTATAACGGTAAGCAGCAGCGGGATCGTTATCGATTGAACCGTTGTTACCTTGGAATTCTAGTAATGGAAGTTCCATCTTCCAATCTTGTGAAAGACGAACCATCGCATCATAGACCGATGAATCACCGTGTGGGTGATATTTACCGATAACATTACCTACGGTTCGAGCACATTTTATCGTTGGACGGGAATGAACATTATTTTCAACCCACATCGTATAGATAATTCTTCTTTGAACCGGTTTTAATCCATCTCGTGCATCCGGAATAGCACGATCTAAGATGACTGCTTTAGCGTAGCGATTAAAGCCTTGAACAAGGATATCAGGCATTGGTAAAGCGTCGATCTTTTCAAGAATATTTGTAGTTTTAGCCTTACTTTTCATCTTTCACCTCCATAAGGTGGTCCTTCTCTCCTTTAAAATCAATGCGAGTAGATATCCACTCTTTTCTTCTTTCAGCATCATTTCCAAGGAACAAATCAACCTTATCAGTGCACTCATCTTCATCATCTATCTTAACTTGAATCAAACGTCTAGTGGCTTTATTCATGGTAGTTTTACCAAGTTGAGAAGCGTCCATTTCACCAAGTCCTTTATAACGGGATATGCGGTAGCCGTTTCCAAGTTTTTTTCTCGCTTCATCAAGTTCTTTATCATCCCAACAATAAATCTCATTACTTCCCTTAGCACAAAGATATAAAGGTGGACAAGCGATATAGATGTGTCCATTTAAAATGAGCTGTCTCATGTGGGTATAAAAGAATGATAATAATAAGTTTTGAATGTGTGAACCATCATCATCAGCATCGGTCATGATGATGATTTTTCCGTAGCGGATATTTTTAATATTAAAATCATCATTAAATCCCGCTCCGATAGTTGAAATGAGAGTATATAATTCCTTGTTATCAAGGATATCTTCATCGTTAGTAGTCGAAGTGACGTTCTTCGGTTTACCTCTTAAAGGTAAAATCGCTTGGTGTTCACGGTCGCGGCACTTTTTAGCGGAGCCACCAGCGGAATCACCCTCAACGATGAATAATTCATTTTCACTATATGACTTACTTGAAGCTGGGCTGAGTTTTCCGCTCAAACTCATGCTTCCTTTAGCTCCTGTGGCGATCTTTTTTCTTTCAGCGTCACGGACATCTTTGGTCTTTTGACGAACAGACATCGCTTCTAATGTCTTTTTAATAATGGTTTCTGCAAATTGAGCGTGTTCTTCTAAATAATAAGATAAACGAGTCTCAACGATATTTTCTACCGCTGGGGCAGCTTCTTTTGTACCAAGTTTAGACTTTGTTTGACCTTCAAATTGAAGTTTATTTTCGGGGACGGTACATGAAATGATACAAGTCATACCTTCGCGAATATCATCACCTTCAAGTTTTTGATTTTTCTTGATAAGGTTATGATTACTTGCGAAGTTATTAAAAGCGATTGTTAAAGCTTTCTTAAATCCAGCGACGTGGTGTCCACCTTCGGTAGTTCTAACACCATTAGCGAATGAATAAATCTTTTCAGCATAATCGCCTTTAAAATACTGGAAAGCGACTTCCGCTTTGATTTCATTATCAATACCTTCAAAACGAACGATCTCCGCAAGTTCTGTTCTTCCCTCAGTGTGTTTTTTAAAATATTCAACTAATCCATCAGAATAACAAAAGTCTTGTTTTCTTCCAGTTCTTTCATCCTTTAAATGGAAAGTTACACCTTTAGTTAAACAAGCCGCGTCATCAATACGATTAGCGATTCGATTATAATCAAATTTGGTATCAGAAAAAATTTTCTTATCGGGTAAAAAGGTGATCTTTGTACCGCGTTTTTCATTCGATGGTTTTTCAAATAACTTCGTAGCTTTAGTTCCACCATAATAGATAGTCATATAGTGGTCTATTCCCTCTCGATATGAATGAATTTCAATCCATTCAGATAGGGCGGTAATTACTGAAGCACCTACACCATGAAGTCCACCAGCGGCTTTATAGTTTTGATCATCAAATTTTCCACCGGCGTTTAAAGTTAAATAGACGAGTTCAAAGCCATACTTTTTCTCTTTAGCATTATAATCGTATGGAACTCCTCTTCCTTCATCTTGAATAGTTATTGAACCATCAGAATTAATAGTTATATAAATATGTTTTCCGTAGCCTTCGTTAGCTTCATCAACAGCATTATCAACTGCTTCCCAAACTAAATGATGAAGTCCAGTAGTATCAGTAGATCCTATATACATACCTGGACGAAGACGAACATGTTCAAGACCTTTAGTAGATCTTAGCGAACTAGCATTATATTCTTTTGGAGCCATGCATCCCTCCTTTGCAACTTATAAAGTTTAACATTTTATTTATCTAAAATCTAGATAATATCGCGTTTTTACTGAGATAAATTGTAAA
>DNJQ01000039.1:0-4130 GCA_003497225.1 Bacillota bacterium
AAAGGAAGCAGAGGAGATGGCGTATATTTGTTTTTTTGTGCCTAAATTGTTTACTATCAAGATAGAATTAAATTTGATGTTTTAATTATTTCCCCTTTTATTTATTAACTAAATTAAGTAATATATTATATGGGGTTTTTATGAGCGGCAAAACAAGAGTGGAAGAATACAAAAAACTTCGTGAAGAAATTGAAAATATCGACATGTATAGTTTTGATGACCCGAAAAAGATGCCGCCGGTAACAAAAAAAGAAGTTTTACTACCAGTTCATAATATCGATGATTACGATGATGATTTTCCAGTAAGTGTTGATGAAAAAATGGAGAGTGACCATATTAAGAAAAACACTCTATCAATGACTATTGATGAAATTATTCAGCAACATAATGCTTATAAGGATAAAGTTCAAAAAAAGGAATTAGACGAAAAAGTAAAAGAGAAGAACGCAAAGAACAAAAAAACTTTTGATTTAAAAACAATTCTTTGGATTGTTATTGGTGCAATCGTTGTTGTATTTATTGTTATAATAGGTTTAGTTATGGGAGGGGTTTTATAATGGATAAGATTGTAGTTGCTATTGATGGTCCTGCTGCTGCAGGAAAATCAACTGTTGCCAAAAAAGTTGCTAAAGTACTTGGGTGCACTTATATAGATACCGGCGCGATGTATCGAGCCATAACTTATTTTGCTTTAAAAAATAATGTAAATCCCCAATGTGAAGATGATGTTGTTGATCTTCTCCCAAAAATAGATTTAGAACTTAAAGCTAATAGTAAAGTATTTTTAAATGGGCAAGATATTACTCAAGATATAAGATTACCTGATGTTTCTCAAAATGTTTCTTATGTTGCTTCATATAAAGCTATTCGTTTACATTTAGTTGATTTACAAAGAAAAATGGCAAATTCTAAATCAGTAGTTATGGATGGAAGAGATATAGGAACTTATGTTCTTCCTAACGCTGATGTAAAAATTTTCCAAGTAGCATCTGTTGAAACCCGTGCGGCTAGAAGACACAAGGAAAATCTTCAACATGGTATAAAATGTAAACTAGAAGATATAGAAGCAGAATTAAGAAAGAGAGATTTCATTGATTCAAGTAGAACTTTTGCACCGTTAAAACCAGCTCCAGATTCGGTAGTTTTAGATACTTCTGATCTTACTATTGATGAAGCGGTTCAAGCTGTATTAAAAGTTATTAAAGATAAAGGTCACGATTGGAGTAAGCGGAATGAGTGATATGGTTTGGCGGGGAAAGGTTGCTCTAGTTGGCTCACCTAACACTGGAAAATCAACTCTTTTTAACCGATTGATTAAAAAGAGAAAATCTATTGTCATGGAAGAATATGGTATAACCCGTGATAGGATATATGATGAAGTTGAGTGGATGGGTCAAACTTTTACTATCATTGATACTGGTGGAGTAGAAAAAGAAGATGCGCCGTTTCAAAAAGAAATAAAAGTTCAAGTTAATTTAGCAATTGAAGAAGCTGATTTAATTATTTTTTTAGTTGATGGAAAAAGTGGTGTATCACGCGATGATGAATATGTTGTTAAACTTTTAAGAAAATCTAATAAACCACTTATTTTAGCTGTCAATAAGATAGATGAAATAGAAAAAATTTCTAATACATATCCCTTTTATTCTTTAGGTGTTAGTGAATTAATTCCTATTTCGGCAACTCACGGAATTGGAATAGGTGATTTGCTAGATAAAGTATTAGAACTGCTTCCAGAATCTAAAGAAGATGAAAAATATAGTGGTTGTATAACCTTTTCTTTAATTGGACGTCCAAATGTTGGAAAATCATCGCTTTTTAACGCCATCATTGGAGAAGAAAGAACTATTGTTTCTTCTATTGCAGGAACAACAAGAGATGCGATTGATACCGCCTTCTCTTATGATGGAACAAATTATGTTATTATTGATACCGCTGGATTAAAGAAAAGAGGAAAGATAGTTGAAAGTGTTGATAGATTTGCAGCGCTAAGATCTTTAGATGCCGTTAAGCGCTCTGATATCGTTTTACTTTTAATGGATGCTTCTCAAGGTGTAATTGAACAAGATAAACATGTTGTAGGTATGGCAATAGAACAAAAAAAACCAGTTATCATTGTAGTTAATAAATGGGATTTACATTCACATGAACAAAACGCTCAGATTGAATTTTCTAAAATGATAAAGAATCACTATAAATTCTTAGATTATGCTCCAATAATTTATTTATCTGCTTTACAAAAAACTAACATCAAAGCGATATTTAAAGAGATTGAGAAATGCTATGAAGATTATAACCGCCGTGTACCTACTTCAATTCTTAATGAAGTAATACTTGAAGCGCAGATGCGAAATCAAGCGCCGGACTTTAATGGAGGAAGGTTAAAGATAAGTTATATTTCGGAAGTTAAATCTTGTCCACCAACATTCGTTATGTTCGTTAATAATCCAAAGTTCATGCACTTTTCTTACGAAAGATATATAGAAAATGTTATAAGAGAGTCATTCGATATTAAAAATACGCCAATAGATTTAATTGCGCGGGGAAAGAATAGGGAGATATAAAATGAGATTTGCAGTTTTAGGTAATGGAGCTTGGGGAGTTGCTTTAGCTAAACTTCTAGTTCTAAATGGAAATAAAGTTAAATTATGGGGAATAGAAAAAGAATTAACAGATGATATAAATAATAATCATCGTTTAAGCAGATATTTTCCTAGTGATGTAACATTACCAAAAGAGCTAACTTCAACAACTGATTTAGCTGAAGTTCTTAAAGATGCTGAAGCACTTTTAATGACTGTTCCAACATTTGCTATGCGAAATGTAGCAACTCAGGTTAATGAACTACTTGATCACAAAGTGCATATTATAACTGGCGCAAAAGGGTTTGAACTTTCTACTCACAAAAGGATGTCTGAAGTACTTCGTGAATCAATTGATGAAAGTAAAAGATATGAAATAGTTTCTCTAATTGGCCCAAGTCACGCAGAAGAAGTAGTTTGTTGCGGAGTAACTTTAATTACGGCAACATCAATTGATATTGATGAAGCAAATCTAATTCAAAAAACTTTCTCAAATAGTTTCTTCCGTGTTTATACTAATAGTGATGAAATTGGCGCAGAATATGCTGCAGCAATAAAAAACACTATTGCTATTGCTTCAGGAATTATGAAAGGAATGAATCTAGGTGATAATGCTCGAGCAGCATTAATGACAAGAGGAATTGCTGAAATTAAAAGATTCGGAATGAAAATGGGTGGAAAGAGTGAAACATTCTCGGGTTTAGCTGGAATAGGTGATTTAGTAGTTACTTGTAATTCTTTACATAGTAGAAACTTCCAAGCCGGTTTAGCCATTGGTAAAGCTGATTCAGCCGAAGAATTTTTAAAGAACAACAAGACTACTGTTGAAGGTATTAACACCGCTAAAGTTGTAACTGAAATGGCTGAAGCGATGAATATAGAGATGCCAATTTGTAAAGCAGTTTATGAAGTTATATATGAAGGAAAAAGGCCAAGTCAACTGGTTTACGGTTTAATGGATAGGCCTTTAAAATCGGAGCAAAAATGAAAAAGAAATTATGTACTTCGCTACTTGCGATATTCTTAGTAACAAGTCTGTCTTCCTGCACTTTATTTAATGATGATAGTGTAGAGACTAATTTTGCCGTGGAAAAAGTTACAAACGAAGATGGAACAGAAGTATATTCTCATAACTTAGATAATAGAAAGATCTTGTCTTCTTGTGGTATTGAAGCATTAGAAAGCACGGGGAATCAAAAGATTTTAGTTATTCCGGTAGAAATAAAGCCACAAAAGGGAGATGGTTATTTTAGTGAACTTAAAACATTGGGATATAGTTCAACAAATGAAGCGATAGAAAAAGGATTCTTTGGTCAGTCATATGAAACAGGTTGGGAGAGTGTATCTTCTTATTACAAAAAATCTAGTTATGGAAAACTAAATATAACTGGTGAAGTAGCGCCTATTTATAAGGCACCACTTTCAGAAGAAAGATATAACTTTTTAACTAAATCTGATGATGTTACTAATATAACAGGTAAAATAGCTCAAGATGCACTTGATCAAATAGCCGAGCAAGGAACAATAAATCTTGCCGATTATGATACT
>DNJQ01000039.1:4400-5182 GCA_003497225.1 Bacillota bacterium
CTGGGCGTTTACTACCTCTAATTCGGTTAAGAGCAGTTCAGAGTATAGAGTTCAAACATTTGCCTGGGCGAGTTACCACTTCTTTGGAGAAGGGGGATATCCTTTACCAGATTCTCATACCTTTATTCATGAAACAGGACATATCTTGGGTTTAGATGATTATTATTCATATAGTGAAAACCCCGATTCTCCAATGGGTGGATTAGATATGATGGATTATAATATCGGAGATCACTGCGCTTTCTCAAAATATTTATTAAAATGGATAGATCCTAGATATGTAGTTAAAGAGGGAACATATACTTTAAAGAATTTCCAAAAGTATGGTGATGCTATAATCTTAGCTACTAATTATAACGGAACACCTTTCTGTGAATATTTAATATTGGAATATTATAGCCCGGATGGTCTTAATTACCTTGATAGTCATTATAGTTATTCTATGAGTTCTTATCCAAAGATGTTTTCTAAGTCTGGATTAAGAATACTTCACGTTGATGCTAGACTTGGTTATTTAAAAATTAGAAACGAAATAACATGGAACGGAAAATATATACTTGAGCCAGAATATTATTACTATTTAGGAAAGACATTGGGATTTATTGCTAACAATACTCCTGATTATACTTTAAGTGATAATAAATCAGATAACTTAGTTGAATTAGTATCAAGAAATAGAAATGATAGTGATTTTTATCAAGGATTATTATCAAACCATGCTACATACCAAGATTTATATGAAACAGGAACATCTTTTTCAAATACATATGAATTAAATGACG
>DNJQ01000010.1 GCA_003497225.1 Bacillota bacterium
AAAAATTTACGATTGCTCGTTTTGCCTCACCACTTTCAATTACAAATATCGTTAAGTTTATATATAGTTATACTTTTACAATTTCATCATCTATGTTGTTACAAGTATACATAAACTAGTGATACACTGAAATAACTGACACTAGTAGAAAAATCTTTAGCTAAAAGTTATACGATGCATCAAAAATAGACTTTATGCTATTTTATTTTTTCGTTTCAAACATGCCGCTTGCAATAATTTTTTCTATTGCTTTTATAGCCTCTTCATAAGGGAGATACTTGAACATCATAGCTTTTGTTACAGTTTCATAATCGTCTTTGTAAATGCCAGATTCTACAATATCTGAAAGCATTTGTGTTATGTTAACACCGTCTTGTGCCGAATAACATAGTGCGTTTGACTTTCTATCTGCACGAACATCTTTAACCAATTCTTTCAGGTTCTTATCAAGAGTAACTTTTGTCAAAAGACGAGACAAATCATAAATGTGTCTTGAATTTCTTTCAATTCGCTTTCTGATTACATAATCACATAATGCAAAGACCTTATCAATTAATGTTCTATCAAGCGTTTGTACCCGTATGTTAAAAGGTTGAAGTTCATATTTTTCTATAGCTAATTCGTTACCTGTTTCTTTTAAGTAGTCATACACAATTGATGTAGCTGTCTTTGTTTCGCTTGGATATGCTTTTGTAATGTAAGTAGTTTCGACTAAAATTAGAGGTTTTATGCCTAAAGATGGGTGTCCGATAGGGTATTCTATTTTGTAACAATTATAATCTCGTCTGCTCCGTATATCTTTAAAATTAATTAAATGCAATCCAAGAGTTTCACAAGCTTCGACAAGTTCTTTTTTCATTTGCTTTTTCTCTCTTTGAGTCTGATGATTTTCATCCAATGTCAAATCTATATCCTCAGAAAATCTATCAATTATTTTATGGCACTTAAAAAGTGATGTCCCTCCTTTGAATAAAAGACTAGGCACTCTTTTGGTCAATTCTTTCAGAAGCAAAGAAACATAATAATCTTTTTCAACAAATGTGGGATCAATTTTATAATAATCACTTATTAACGCTATCAATACGTTAAAAACTTTTTTATTGTTGTGCAAGTTCATATAAAACTCCACTTGTAGCTAGATTCTTCATAGTTTTTGCTGGGAAATAATCTGCAAGACTTAATACATCTTTTCTTGTTATGCTTTTTTCACGAATATACTTAAAAACCGAATCCTTTATCTCTTTATCTTCTTTATATTGTCTCATATCAATATTACTAAACAATTCCATTAGAGTATAAGCCTCCACATTTTCATTTGTAATCGGTAAACGTGATTTGCGCAAAACTACCTTTCTTCCTCGAATGTTAATCTCTCTTATCTTTCGTGATTCATTATTGGTGATTACTTCTATCACATTAGGTACTTGATAACTTGCTAGGAAATATAGGTCGATCACATATTTACCATATATTCCAAAAACATTGCCTTTATTTTTAATATATTTTTTACATACAACACTATTAACTGATGGAACAGATTGTCCGAATTCTGTCTGTAATGGTAGATAATATATGCCCTTATCATAACGAATGAGAGTTCCTTGATTATCAGCTTCTGCAATCATTTGATATACTCGTTGACGAGAGTAGTCCTGCATTATTTCTAATATTTCATCTATAAATATAGGCTCGTTTAACTCAAAACACTTTTTAAGTCTTTCAACTATCATAATCAGCACCTCCTCCATTTCATCAAGTCTTATTAGACAATTTTGAACTGTAAATATTAAATTTTATCTACATACTATTATTATACGCAAAAAGTAGAACTAATCAACATATTCCAAGACAAAAATAATATGTAAAAACTAGAATGATAAAGTTAGTGCAATAGAGCACGCAAAAAAGTTTAAAAATAAATGGTAAATGTATATTTTATTATTTGTTATCCTTTTAATCCACGAGATTGACGGTCCATATCCTCGACAACTATATCGTAAATCTCTCCTAATGTGGAACAATATTCAAGAACTTTCCACGGAGTATTGGTGTGGAAATGAATTTTAATTAACTCTTCATCTCCAACAGCCAAAAGGCAATCTCCCTCGATATTATTTGTTATATATTCATTTATCTCGTCTTCAGATAAATCCTCTCCTTCAATAAGTAATTGTGTGTCATAACGATACTGTAGCATGTTTATTACCTCCGCAAATATTCTACATGTTCATAATTTATCTGTCAAATAAAGCGAAATACGCATATATTATATATGTTCATATTTTGGCTAAATAAATCAGCATCTTTATTTCTTTGCCTTAAATTGATAAAATAGTTATATGTGGTAATAACTATCACATTAGAAGAGGTTACAATGGCTGATTCAAGACAAATTTATGAACTAATTGAATTAATCCAAAAAATATACAATCAAGGTGAACTTGATCCATTTATATCTTTTATCGAATCGCAGAATAGAATAATGCTTTATCTCAGTTCACACAGCAACGCTCATCCTTCAAACATTAGTGATGATTTGAATATATCGCGCTCAAACATTGCTAACGTGTTAAAATCACTTGAAAGCGAAGGATATATTGAAAGAAATATCAATAGTGAGAATCGTCGTGAAATATACGTTAATATAACTGATGCTGGAAGAGAACAACTAAAAGTTGTAATTGAAAAGCTTATGGGATTATTTGGACTATGGTTAGATTTGCTTGGAGACGAATCTGAGCACCTATTAAAAATTCTTAGAATATCATCAGATATGTCTAAAGTTGGAGATGAATTCTATCGCTTCGCTCAATCATTAAAGAAAGAAAAAGAAGAAGAAGAAAATAGTGATGATGAATAACATACTCTATGATACTCAACCCGATCCATTTATGATTATAGGAATCATATTCCCATTTTTTATGTTTATACTTATCGCAATAATTTCTATCGTTACAACGCGCAAAAAAGCAAAATTAAAAAACAATAATCATTCTAGCGAGATAAGAAGATCATTGAATCAAAAATATAATAATTTAATGCAAAAGAAAAGTAAGCATAAATGTGAATTTAATGCAGAAAGAGTTCGAGAAATGAACAAGATTTGTCCAAACTGTCACTCCACTATTAAAAGTCATGAACGCACTTGTCCTGTTTGTGGATCTAGCTTAAAGAATGTTTGCCCCGTATGTGGACTTATTAATCATGAAAAATCAATTCTCTGCCAAGAATGCCACTCTAAGCTTCCTAGTGCAAGAAAAAAACATAAATATAGAGATAGCCAAATAAAACACGGCAAAGGTGAAGACTATTGGATGGAATTTTAATTCTATCCTTTTTTTATAGATTATATATATGTTATTTAATAACTAATAAAT
>DNJQ01000125.1:0-1051 GCA_003497225.1 Bacillota bacterium
ATCAAATGGATGAATACATAAAAAATCCAATATGACGCAAGGAATTAATAATAATTGGTTAATTGATGAGTCACATCTAGCATCATCATATGCAAAAATCAGCTGTTTCATTGCGAAATCAGTATCTTTTGCACTAGTTGGCATCCACCTAATAAATGACATACCATCTGCATGTCTTTCTCTAATTACATTATCTTGTTTTTTGTATACGCTCTTATTTGGCAATTCAGAAAAACTTAGCAAAGTTTGATGTAAATTAAGAATGGTCTTTTCTTCAAAAGATAAGTTATCATGTTGTGTATGCACAATATTTAGAGCGTTTTTGTAGCCATAAATTTCTTTTTCATTATGGTTCAAAGGGCTGGAATTTTGATTTACTATTTCTTCTATTCTTTTATCTGTTGTAACAATTCCTTCAATAGCATTTGATCCTTTAACAGATTGAACAATTGCTATCTTTTGTAAATTAGTAAATATATTAGGATATGTTCCTTTAATAAGTTCTTCCTCTTTTCGCAAAGCGTAAATAGTATTCGTTAAATCAAGAAAACTTGTTGGAACCATCATGCTTTTCAAAAAAGAAAAATCAAATTTATGCATAGATTTGCCTCCTTTATAATCGGTCTGCATATATTTTATCTCATATTATGCAAATTATCTACACATTTATTAATTTATTTGCATATTTTATATTATCTTTTATGCAAAATATAAAAACGATATGCAAACCTGCAGCAGTTACTCAATCGGCTAAATCAATATGGAAGTAATCCATTAAGTTTAGAAAATTTAGTCCTATTTGGCAATTTGGCTTTATTTTGTTTGGCAATTTGGCTTAATCCTTTCCTATGTAGTTCAACAACATTCCTTTAATGCTTTGTATCAATTTATCTATGAACTCAAACTTCATTTAATTGAGTGACTGTTGTTTTTTATAAAATTAAATAAAAACCATATATATATTCTACCATAAAAATAGTCACGAATATATCGGCAATATATCATTATCCTTTAAATGACAAAGTCATACATACTTAACTGCCACTTTTTT
>DNJQ01000125.1:1342-1648 GCA_003497225.1 Bacillota bacterium
ACATACTTAACTGCCACTTTTTTCAAGGCCTCCGTGCGTCCATTTTTCCACGTTTTGGCGGTCAAAATTCCATGTGTTTGCCACGCTTTGGACGGCACCCAAATATACCTTCGGATTGTACTTATTAATGATAGTATAATAGCAATCAAAGATGTACAATTGATACGTTATATTAAAGGAGTTCAAAGCAGAAACAATCTCTATCTTACTTAATGGATTGTTTCCTTTTATTAATAGAATTAATTCTATGTCTGAGTATCTAGGATCAGCCCATGGGGATAGTCCTCTTAATCCCCTCGAAGTATA
>DNJQ01000125.1:1955-7416 GCA_003497225.1 Bacillota bacterium
TTTTGCATGGTTATTAAGGGAGATTAAGCGTTAATATAAACAAATGACTGAGGAGCTGTTTTTAAGCCAAATTCTATTAATTCTTTTGGGTGTTCATAAACTTTAATCTTACCTAGTCTATAGGCATAGGCTTTTTCTCTTCCTGCAAAATACGAATCAAAGAACTCTTTAGTGATTCCAGACTTGTCTTTTGTTTGATTCCAAAGTTCTTCTGGAGGAAGCATTAACACTTCTTCTATCTCGGCTTCAGCTACAATTTTCTTGACCGGCACTGTTTCATAAATTATTATTTTATTCACATCAAACTTACAAGCTTTCGTTCTATATTCAAACTTTTTTGAACCATTAATGATGTTTTTAACATGTTCTGGATTAATTGAAATAATAATTTTTCTAGACATATTAATCACCCTTCTTTCCTATTTCTAATAGTTTATTAAATTGGTCTTTAGACATTATTGTTGATAACCTTGGGCCATCTGCTTCGTTGATAATATTATTATACAACATATCCCCATAAATTACTTTCCTTTCTAATGATTTCACATATAGTAATTTAATAATCGTTCTTCTTTGTTGCTTGAAATATAAATCATATAGTTGCTCTTTAGTGAAAACAGACTTGTTTGAGCATAAGCCCATAAATTCATCATATGTTTTTGGATATCTTATTTCTTGAATAATGCAGTATCCAGTAGCAACAGAATAGTATTTTGCTGGATATCGATTACCCATTCTGTAAATAGTCATGATATCACCGGCAGATAAAACAGTAGGTATTCCTTTGCATACATAAATTTTTTCTATGGCGTAATTACATGGTCTCTCTTCAAATAATGCCATATTTTCATTTCTTAAATATAAATCAGGAAATAAATCTGTATGCCATTGAGATTCAATTGGAAGCAATCCATACTTAATGTTTTCTTTAGTAAACGGATAATTGAACTTGGGATCCTTTGAATCATCATAGTATCCCTTCATTTTCTTAACTAAAACAAGTTCCCCATTAGACTTATAGCCCCATTTAGCAAACCCCCAAGATACCATAAGTTTCATTAAAACTTTAACTTCTGATCTTTTGTTTTCAAACATAGTTACATAAATCTCATCAACTTTGCTTTTAATCGCATTGTCAATTATTATCTTTATAAATCTTTCGCCCAGTCTAAGTCCTGTACTATTAACTTTAAAAGTTCCGACCTTCAACCTTTTAGCAGGCTTAAATATAGGCTCTATATCATTATATGGCTCATCTTTATTTTCTATCTTCAAATACAAAAAGCCCTGTAAGCCAGTTTTATTCTTAAATATATAAGCGTCTTCATTAGATTTTCTATTAAACCAGTTATTAAATTTAATACCATCATAATCTTCTCTAAGAGTATCAAAGAAAGAATCGCTAACATCTATGTCACCAATTTTAGTTAATTTAACAGATAATACTGAGTACTCAATTAATGAAGGATAATCATTTTCAACTTTTCTTAAAAAATCTGCAGTTGATAATACGACATCTTCTAAATAAAGATCTTTTGCTTTTTGAAGTAAAGTTCTATCTTCAGTAATGAAATAGTCTACTTTGCCCTTATAGATTTGATACAAGAATTTATTATCAATATCACTATTGTCATTTTTTGAATATTTGTTTACTACGGATTCAAATAACAAATCATCAATTTTCAATGAACTCAAAATGTTATATGCTCCAATTTTGGCCAACATAACATTTTTAACATCATCATCTTTATATTTACTCAATTCAACTTTAATATCTTCGTGAACATATTTTATAACTTTTAAGGAGTCTAGAAGCTTATAAAGTTGCAATACTTCGTAAGCAACATTATTTGAACTTTCTCTATGTATAACAATATTTGTGTCCAATAGAACTTTGGATTTCCTAACCTCTTTATTAAATACTGAAATTTTAAATACAATAATACCGTATTCTCTAACTTCATCTCTTTGATAGAATCTTCCGCATTCTGTTTTTATATCTTCAATAGAATTGAATCCTGGAAAGTCGTTTTTCCAATAGCCAGCTAAAGCTTCATCCCAAGAAGGATACTCTTCTATTGATTCGACAAGAACTTTAACAAAATTATCTTTATTCTGATTACTAATTAACACTAAAACATCACCAGTTTTAATTCTTCTTCTTTCTGGCGTCCCTAATCGGTATTCATGTAATTTTCTTCCCTCTCTAATTGATTGAATAAATTTTTCTTTAATTTTTAGTTTATAAATATTCATTTTATTCTCCTCTAATTATTATATATTTTTAGGTTCACTTTGAGGTAAAACTTTACATTCAATATCCCTAATTTTTAAGTGTTAAATCACACACCGTCTCCACATGATATGAGTGAGGAAACATATCAACAGGCTGTACTTCACTAACTTCATAATCTGTAAATAGTTTTAAATCACGGGCTAAAGTATTTGGATCACAAGATACATATACTATTTTTCTAGGTTTGATTTTTTGAACAGCAGCAATGAATTCTTTTGTTGTTCCAGCTCTAGGCGGATCTAAAATAATAATATCAAATCTTTTATCTTCATTTTCTAATATATACTTTGTACAATCATCTAAGACAAAACTTATATTATTTATTTTATTTAATTTCTTATTTTCTTCAGCATCTTTTATAGAAGACTTTTCTAATTCTACACCTATAACTTCTTTAGCATATTTACTGGCAACTAATCCTATACTTCCTGTTCCACAATATGCATCTAAAACAATATCAGTTGGTTTTATATCAGCTAATTCAATCGCTTTATTATATAGTGTTTCAGTCATTTTTAAATTCGTTTGATAAAAAGATCTAGAAGAAATTAAAAAATCAAGTCCACAAAGATTATCTTTTATTTTCCCTGTTCCATATAATACTCTTGTTTTAGGACCTAAAATAACATTGGTATGAGCAGTATTAATATTTAAAGCTATTGAAACAATTCTTTTATCACAATCTTTAATTGCTTTAACTATATTATTAATTCCATAGATATTATCCTTAGCACTAACTAAAGCAATTAATGCTTGATTATATTTTTCTGATACTTTAACTAAGATATGTCTTATAATTCCTGTTCCAGTATCCGTATTATAAGCAGTAAGTTTAAAGTCATTTAATATCTTTATCACTTTTTGAACTAATTCATCCGCAAGTTTTGATTCAATTGGACAGTGTTCAATACTAATTAAATCATGAGTGTTTTCTTTATAATAACCTGCTACTAACTTATTCTTTTTAGTAGAAATAGGAACTTGAACTTTGTTTCTAAAATTCCAGGGATTATTACTTCCAATTGTTGGTTTTACATCAAAATCAAGTCCAGCAAATTTATGAAGAAGGTTTTTAACTTTTTCAGTTTTATACTCAAGTTGCTTATTATAAGAAAGATGCTGTAAGTTACAGCTTCCACATCTTCCATAATACTTGCACATTGGTTCAATTCTATCTTTTGATTTTGTTAATTTTTTTATTAGTTTTGCTTCTTTTAATTTACCGTTAACATAATAAGTTTCAACTTCGCCATCTTCTCCTGGTAAAAGTCCAGTCACAAAAACTGTCTTACCATCAATTCGGCAAAGTCCTTTTCCAAAATCATCTATAGTTAAACAAGTAGTTTTAAATCTTCTTTTAGTCCCCATCTTCAATACCAAAATACTTTTTATTAAAGACACTCTCTTGTCTTTCTGCCATTTCTTTGACTTCATTACGTAAATAAGATAGATTCGTTATAAATTGTTGGGGCATCTTATTAATAACATCTTCATAATAGGAATAGAAAAGTTCATCTAGCAATAAAAGCATATCGTAAAATCCGTGTATAGTTAAATTTAAAAAGTATTCGCCTTGAGAATAGAAGAATATCGCTGAACTATGGGAGAGTTCAGAAGCGGCTTCATACCATTCACTATAATCTCTTAAATCAGCACATCTTTGTACGCCATCTCTAAAATTCAACTTATAAGTAGGATCATTTTGATCGAATTTGTTATAAGAATAAATCCAACCATATTCGATGAATTTCTTCATGTCTTTGCTCTTAAGATTGTGCTC
This sequence comes from Bacillota bacterium, assembly GCA_003497225.1. Taxonomy (GTDB): domain Bacteria; phylum Bacillota_I; class Bacilli_A; order RFN20; family CAG-288; genus CAG-345. The sequence continues at coordinate 6,032 of DNJQ01000125.1, forward strand.
TTTCATCTCTTCTTTCATTTCATTAAAAATTCGATCACGTTCAGCGTCATTTTGAATAGCTCCACGGAAAGCGTTAGAATAAACAATGTGTTTAATATAAGAGTTCTTTACTTCATCTTTTCCATCGATAAGTATTTTAGTTATACAAATAGATTCATGAAGAATTCTCCAAGAGCCGAAAGCTTCAGAAACTAAACCAAGATTTAACATTTTAACAATACCTAGACTCTGGTTTATCATCTTGCTAAATAAATCTTCAATCAAAGAGATGTTAGGATCATTTTTACTATTTATAACATTTAAGGAATTATATACTTCTAAAATTGATGTTGCCAAAGTTGAACGGGTATCATAAATAGCTATTCCACCATCGATCAATTCATAATTAATGATATTTAGTTGAATCATGAGAGTGGTTATTATTACTTGCTTTTTAAAAAATTCTGATTCGACATTTAAACAAGAATTAACTATTTGTTCTTCATTCATATTTTCAGTTGCAAAAGATAACTGATTATGACACACACCGATGACATAAACTCGATTTAATTTATCTATATCAACTTCTTTTGAAAAATATTCTAAAACTAATAATACAGCAGCATCGACATATCTTTTTTGGTGAATCAGTTCATCAAACTTTTCTTTATTTATTTTTAGCATGAACCATCACCAGTGGAAGATGAAGATATTTAGCAATACCCTTCACCGACTCTAGTTCCTTTTCGGACATATCGTCGTAAGCGTATATTTTTTTAAATCCATCAACTTTCATGATATTCTTTTCTAAATGCTTAATATCAACTATTTGCATCGCTTCATTATCTTGACCTTCAATAGCTAAAGCGATAACTTTACGAATATCGTTTGGTAATTTAACATCACTAACGACATCCTTTCTTAAGCAATAGAAAAATAGTGGAACTAAAACTTTATAATCATCTTTATCTAATTTACGAAAATCCACTTGAACATAAAAGATGTGTCTTTGTGAACGGGAAGGAAGATTTTCATACATTCTAAGTCTTCTAAAGCGACGATTAAAAGTCTCAACGATATTGACTAAGTATTTTGTTGTTACACCTTTTAAAGTGATTTTATGGAAAGGCAAAGCCTTGTTCTTTAAAGCGAGAAGATCACTATATTCTTCTTCACCTGTAGAAATGAGCGAATATGGCACATAAAATCGATCTAATATCCACTCTTTCTTTGCGAGCAAAGCTTCAAGTCTAACATCTTCGTCTGCTGAATAAAGATCCATTAAATTATCAAGAATTTGGTATTGATCCATACTTTTATCTCCTTTCTACCAAGCAAATTATAAACTAAACAAAAATATAAAAAAAGTAAAAAATGTCCAAATTTTAATTTAATATATTTTTTCG
>DNJQ01000093.1 GCA_003497225.1 Bacillota bacterium
TACATGTTTCTTAATAATATATATAATTTTATGTAGAAAAATGTAATATTATGATTTATAATTAACTTGTCGAGATTTTTGCATATAATTTTATAACACAAGGAGGAGCAAAGATGAAAAAGAAAACACGCTTATTGACACTACTAGCAGCGGGTACGCTATTTACTGGTGGATTGGCTTCATGTTTTGGCGGATCAAGTAGTAGTAATAATACTTCACCTACTACAACCCCAACTTCCACGCCAGCTATCGTTACAACTACGCCAGCAACCCCAACCACATCTACACCGATTGATACGAATAAAGATGTTTTTGTAAAGTTTGTTTATAATAATGGAGAAGAAGACCATTTAAAAAATGCTAAAGCAGGTGATGTTATTGAAGAACCAGCAGTTCCTTTATTTGCAAATCACACATTTGTTGGTTGGTCTACATCTAAAGATAGTTTAGTAACTTTTGATTTTTCTAAGCCTTTAAGAGGTAATACAGTTTTATACGCTATTTGGACCACTGAAAAGGTCACGATTACATTTAATGCAAATGGAGCGAATCCAATAGATTCAGTTTCCGGGTACCCCGGGGATCCATTAACCTTACCGACAGATTTAAAAAAGAGCAATAAGGTATTTGATGGATGGTATTCTGATGCCGCTCTAACAAAGCCTTTTAATTCAGCAACATTCCCTTTAAAGAGCACTATTCTTTATGCTAAATTTGTCGATGGTGCAACAAGTGATACAATCGATGTTACTTGGCCAGATAGTTATAAATTCCATATTCCTCTATCTAATGATTCTTATGCTAAAAATGAAACAGTTTCTTTTAAAGTATTAGTTTCTGAAGGATTCGATCAAAATGCTATCGTGGTTAAAGCTAACGGCAATGTGTTAGTTCCAAATTTAGGTGAATATTCTTTTGTTGCTACAGTTGATACTACCGTAACTGTTGAAAACCTTGTTCTTAAAAATGTCAACGTTGTTTTCCATAGTGGATATAAAGATTCAAGCAATGAAGAAGTTGTTTATAAAGTCTCAGTTCGTTATGGCGATATGATTTCAAGCACAGCTGCTGATGGTCATTTCTCACAAAAAGGCTATAATCTAGTTGGCTTTTATGAAGATGAAGAATTTTCAACTAAAGCAGATTTCAATATTTCAATTAGAAGAGATACAAATTTCTACGCTAAATGGGAAGTAGCAAATTATAAGATTACATACTCAAATATTTATGAATCATACAATTTAAACACCAAAGAGAGTGTTACATATTTTGATGAACCATATAGTCTTGAACCGCTTCTTAACGCTCCTCGAGGATTAAACTTCAAAGGTTGGAGTTTGGATGGAGAAATAGTTACTCAAATTCCAAGTAAAATAGATCGCGATATTGAGTTAGTTGCTGTATGGGAAAAGTGGCAAATGGAAATTAACTTTAATACTGATGATCCAGATATTGATATCGCTTCAATTAAAGGATATTTTGGTGATCCAATTATCTTACCGCAAAATCCTCATCGTGAAGGATTTTATTTCGGCGGATGGTATTTAGACCACGACTATAAAAGACCATTCACATATACTACATGGCCGGCAAGTGATTTACCAATTAACCTTTTCGCACGTTGGACTGTTGAACCAGAAAATTCCTGTAAGATTGTCTTTGAAAATGCTGATGGAATCAACATTGATTATCTTACCGAGGCGGTTCCAGACAATGGTTATATCCATAAAGGATCAACCATTGTTATGCGCATCAGTGTCAAGAATGATCTCGGCTTCTCTGGAACGCCAATCGTTATGATTAACGGTGTTGTTAAAGTCGGGGAAGAAGATGGAGATATATATACCTTTATCGTTAATAGTGATACAAGAGTGACATTTGATGGTATATCACAGAAGAAGCACACTATAGCATTTAAATATAATGATGGTACTGAATATACAGTTGAAAAACAAGTCATGTATGATCAATTGCTAACTAATAGTGTATTAATTCCTGAACCAAAAAGAGATGGATATGCATTTAATGGATGGTTTTTAGATTCAGAATGCACAACACCCGTTATGATGAATTCTAAAATAACTAGTGATATGGTTTTATATGCTTCGTGGGATTTAATGCATTACACGATTCGTTTAAATAATGCTCCAGTTACCGATCATCCAGGAAATGTGATTGATTTTACTATTGAATCACCTACTGTTATTTTAGGAAATGCTAAAAAAGATGGTTATATCTTCGTTGGTTGGTATGATGATAATGGTCTAGAATGGAAGACTGTTGATCCACATAATGATCTTCATAGGAAAGATTTAACCCTTTATGCTCAATATCGTAAAACTACTTACAATGTTAATATATATGATATCAATGGTCAGATTCTTCTCAACGCTTATAATAATGTAGAATATGACACCACATTAAGAACAATTTTAAATTTTACTGACTTGCGTCTTGATGGATATTATATTGAACAAACTGAGATGTATTATGATATAGATCAACGCAATCAAGTTGATTTGAATGATAAGGTAAAGGATACAACGCTAATCTATGCAGTCATTAAACCAAAACAATATTATGTGACATTTGAAGATTTATCTACTTCTGCTACACCTTATCAAGTAAGAAATCAATATAATAATGTTATCCCAAGTGATGAACAAGAGTTTACTAAGAATCTTTATGATCAATATGTTACATATACTTTAAATCAACCTCTAGAAAATACCGCATCATATCAAGATAGAGTATATGTTTATAATTCAGCAAATGATAAAAAGTTAGTTGAAGTCAAGCCAGACAATACCTTTGTAATTCAAATTAAATCTACTAATAGAATCGTTGTTGAAAGATGTAATTCAGTGACATTAAATCTTGTTGATGAAACTACAAATAACTATCAAATAGTTAGTGGAGAAACAACTGGATTTATTAATGATGAAACAGAAATTACTTTAAATTCGGCTTTAGCTACTAAAGATATACTTTATATCGCTAATGTTACTGGTGGAGTAGTTGATGAAAATTCTCTTGTTGAAGTTAAACTTTCATCTACTAATAAACTTAAATTGACCTTTAAGGAAGGTATAGCGCTTTTAGTTCGTGAAAGAGAAGCAGTATCTATTAGTCTTGATCAATCAGCAGTAGATATCGGACTTAGCATGGTTTCTGGTGATGCAGGAAATTATCTTGGTAATAAAGTTCGTATTGCTTTATCAATGAGTGATAGCGAGATAAAAGCTACCGGAAAGAAACTATATATTCAATTTGGAACTAATGAACCAGTTGAAATATTGGTCGCCGATGTCGATGATGCCCCAACAATTATATTTGTTGCGAGCGATATAAATGTAACTCTAATTGTAAAGTAAAAATAAGAATATAAAAATATTACAAATTGAAAACCGCTTTCATCTTTATTAGCAATATTTTTATGCTATTATCCTATACATAAGGAGGCTGGTTTTATGGCTAATACAATAAAAAAGGAAGTTACAACTAAGAAAACAACTTCAAAACCTACTGGTGTGAAGAAGAATATTGCTGCTAAAAAAACTACTACAGCTACAAAGAAAGCAACTACTTCTAAAGTGGCAAAAGCAGTTAAAAAAGAATTTGTTGGTACCGCTGATCTTTTCATTCTTAACGGAAATAAAAGATTAGATAGCAAACATCAATTCAATGAAAATCTTTCACCAATTTATGGCGTAATGGAATACGTTTGGGAAGGCGAACTTAAAAAAGGTGAAGTAACCTTAGTTCGTAAATCTCAAAGTAAGGTTCCTACAGGAGATACCTATAATTCAGGTATAACCTTAGTTGGAAATGCTATTGCATTCTTCAAAGTAGAGAATGCTTTAACAACAGTCAGCGAAGAATGCAGTGATCAAGTATTTAATTACTGCAATCCAGAGTCAAAATTAGTTTATATCGGTGAGCCTGGACATCACGTAGTTTATGTCCGCGTCTATGATAACGCTAATGGAACTAACAATGACCGTTGGGCAACAATCTCAATTGAATAATTGAAATAATAATCTTACGCACAACTGCATGTATTATGCATGCAGTTTTTATTTGTTAGAAAGCATATTATTTTTTGATAAAATATGACATAAAAATCCCTTATCTCTAAAAAATGGCATTTTTGAATTAATTATCACCGCAAAAATGGCAATTATCCATTGACATTCACACTTTTTAATATTAACATGTAAGCAAGGAGTAATTATGGAAAGAAAAATATACCAAGATTTATTAAAGTGGAAAAGTTCAAGTGGACGAAAGCCTTTAATATTGCAAGGACCTAGACAAGTAGGAAAAACTTATATTACAAATTTGTTTGGAAGTCGTGAATATGCTAACGTAGTTTATTGCAATTTTGAACAGGATGAATTTTTAAATGAATTTTTTACCGTTTTAGAACCTGAGCGAATTATAAAGATGATCGAAGCTCATAAGAGAAAACAAATTCTAAAAGAGAAAACATTAATAATTTTTGATGAAATTCAATATTGTCCAAGAGCATTAACTTCTTTAAAGTATTTTAATGAAGAAGCAAACGAATATCATATTATAGCCACTGGATCATTACTAGGAGTATCGTTAAATAGAGGAAATAACTCATTTCCTGTGGGAAAAGTAAACTTTTTGAATATGGGTCCAATGGATTTTGAAGAATTTCTTCTAGCTCAAGAAGAAAAGAATTCATTTTTAATTGATGAAATTAAAAAATGCTACAAAGAAGATTCCCCTTTAGCTAAGCCTTTTCACAATACTGCAATGGAATTATATAAAAATTACTTGTTCGTTGGTGGAATGCCAGAGGTAGTTGAAGAATTTGTTAAAACAAACAATTTTGAATTAGTTAGAATCAAACAATATAATATTCTTCAATCATATTTTAACGATATGAGCAAATATAATAAAGCTACAGAGATTCCAAAAGTAAAACTTGTTTATAAAAATATAACAACGCAATTAGCAAAGGAAAATAAGAAGTTTAAGTATTCTTTAATTAAAAGTGGTGGTAGAGCAAGGGAATTTGAAGATGCCATTGAATGGTTGTGTTTAGCTGGTGTTGCTAAACAATTACATAGAATAGAGCAGATAAAGTTACCACTTGATGCTTTTATTTCTTTGGATGATTTTAAATTTTATATGAACGATGTTGGGCTTTGTTGCGCAAATCAAAATGTTCATTTTGATGATATTATTTTAAACAATGATAGTTTTGAATTTAGAGGCGGATTGACGGAAAATTATGTTTTTAATCAACTTACTACAAATAATTTGCCGTCATTTTATTGGACAAATAAAAATTCGGCAGAGATAGATTTTATCACGCGTATTGGAGAAGATATAATTCCAATTGAAGTAAAATCGGGAGAGAATACTCGAGCAAAAAGTCTCTCAATTTATATACAGCAATTTAAGCCCAAATATGCAATAAAAATATCTGCTAAGAATTTTGGATTTGAAGAGAATATAAAATCAGTGCCTTTGTATGCTGCTTTTTGCATTAAATGAATCTCCTCTGCTTCCTACTTTACGGCCGAGCAGATGGGACAAGTAACTGTTAGAACTAGCCTAACTTCGCATGGGTTCATAGGATTAAATCCATGGTTAGGAGGGAATAGTCCATATTGTGTTTCAGCCATCAATAAAGGAAACAATCCCATTACATATTTAGAGGTTGTTTCTGCTTTAAACTCCTTTAATTTAGCATCACATTTGTACCATTATAATACAGTAAATTGCCCTATGCATTACAATCCAAAGGTGTATTTGGGTGCCGTCCAAAGTGTGGCAAATGGGTGGAATTCTGATAACAATATGGGCCTGCCCGGCTCGGGCAAAAGTGGCAGTTGGCCCCTTTTGAATGCCTATACATTTTGTAATTTTTAACATATATGAAATATAGAAAAAAACATATATTTATTTTTTTGTTTCTTTCTCTTCCTATTAAAATATGCTATTATTGATTTAAGGAGAAATTTATCATGAGATTTAACGATTTGATTGCAAAAAAACGTGCTGGAGAAGAATTGACCGAAGATGAAATTGAGTTTTTTATCGATGGTTATGTTAGAGGTGAGATACCTGATTATCAAGTATCAGCATTTTTAATGGCGGTCATTTTTAAAGGTATGACCAAAAACGAAACATTTTGGTTAACAGATAAAATGCTTCATTCAGGTGAAACAATAGATCTTAGTAGTATTGAAGGTAAGAAAGTTGATAAACATTCAACTGGTGGAGTTGGTGATAAGACTTCATTAGTATTAGGACCGCTAGTTGCTAGTTGCGGTGCTAAATTTGCTAAGATGTCTGGACGTGGCTTAGGTCATACTGGTGGAACGCTTGATAAACTTGAATCAATACCAGGATTTAATATTTCTCTTGGAAGAGAAGAATTCATTGAACAAGTTCGAAGAATAGGAATATCAATTATTGGTCAAACTGGAGAACTTGTTCCAGCGGATAAAAAGTTATATGCCTTGCGTGATGTAACAAATACTGTTGATTCAATTCCTTTAATTGCTTCATCAATTATGAGCAAGAAATTAGCAGCAGGAACAGATACAATCTTATTAGATGTTAAATTTGGTGATGGGGCATTTATGAAAACTATGGAAGATGCCCGTAAACTTGCTAAACTAATGGTAGAAATAGGAAAGCACTTCGGTAAAGATACTAGAGCTGAAATAACAGCGATGGATGAACCTTTAGGTTATGCTGTTGGCAACAATTTGGAAGTTAAAGAAGTTGTAAATACTTTATTAAATAAAGGTCCAAAGGATTTAACAGAAATCTGTCTCCATTCCGGAAGCACAATGCTTTTACAAGCAAAATTAGTTTCAACATTCGAGGAAGGAATGGAAATGCTTCGTAAGAACCTAGAAAATGGTGCTGCATATAAAGTTTTCTTGGACTTTATTAAAGCTCAAGAAGGTGATGTATCATATATTGAAAATCTCGATAAATTCCCAGTCGCTCTTTATCGTGAAAAAGTTAATGCACCACGCAGCGGATATATCGCAAGATGTAAAGCTTTAACTATTGGTTTAGCAGCGATGAAATTAGGTGGTGGAAGAGAAAAGAAAGAAGATACCATTGATATGTCAGCTGGTATAGTTTTAAAGCACAAGATTGGTGATAGAGTAGAAAAGGGTGAAGAACTAGCTACTTTATATACTGAAAGACCTAATTTTGAAGCTGTAGCTAAGGAAGTCTTAGGAGCATTTGAAATCGTTGATGATCCAGTTGAAAAATCACCACTTATTTTAGAGACAATAGAATGAAGAAATCTTTAATTAGTTTTTGTCTTCCACTTTTGGCCCTTGTTTTAACTTCATCGTGTAAAGGAGATACTTCTTCAAGTGTGACTACTGCACCAAGTGTAACTACTACACCAAGTAGTCCTTCATCATCTTCTTCTATTTCTTCATCTTCTATTTCAGTTAATTCAACACCAACTAAGAAAACGCAAAATGAAGAAAGATACGATGAATTTAATTCCTATTCTGCTACAAGTATTGTTTATGCTTTAGGAAAAGTAGTTCAAATTGAAAAATATAAATATCAAACCAATGTTAATGTATATGTTCAAGATGGCGTTTACTTTTATCAAGTTATAAATGTACCTAGTGAAATGGTTGAATTAAATAGTTATTATCAGTTTCAAGGAGAAAAGTAGATTTCATCTACTTATGGCTCAAGAATAAGTTATTCTTCTGACTCAGATGTAATTAAACTTGGGCAAGAGATGATTGATTTATATGAACTTGAAGCCAAACCAATTCCGACAATAGGCGATATATCATCAATACCTTATTATCCTTATATCGCTAATATTGAATTGACTTTAACGGATAAAACAACGCTTCGTACTGATGATTCTTTTGATAAACCATATATTGAAGCAAAGGATAGTGAGAATAATATAATTAATATCGAAGCAAATTCGGCGCTAGAAAATGGTGATAAACTTTTTGAAAAAGCTGAGTCACTACCACTTCTAAATAAATTTAGTGTTGAATCATTGGTCTTTTATTCTAATACTGTAGCAAGAGTATTTTCGGCAAATCAAATTAAATAATGCATGTGATTATCATATAAGGACCCTATTTGTCATATCGTTTAGGGGGTGTACTTATGAAGATAATCACATTTTTTCTTTTATTATTTCAAATTAATTTTGGCAGTTTCCAACGTCCAGTAAAGCGAGTGATTAAATATGAAAAGACTGAACTGGCTTTAACTGCCAAGTCTCATGTTTTAATGGACTATGAATCAAGAGAAGTTTTGTATCAAAATAATGAGCATGAAAAGTTATTTCCAGCTTCGATGACCAAGATGATGGGCATGCTTTTAGTTTTAGAAGCCATTGATGATAAAAAATTATCTTGGACCGATATGGTTACACCGACTTCGGAAGCGTGTTCTATGGGTGGTACACAGATATTTTTAGCACCGAATGAATCGATGAGCGTTGAAGATTTATTTAAATCAGTAGCGATTAATTCAGCAAATGATGCAATAGTTGCTTTAGGAGAAAAAGTCTCTGGAAGTCACGCCTCTTTTGTTGAAAAGATGAATAAACGTTCAAAAGAACTCAATATGAACGATACGCATTTTGCTAACGCCACAGGATTTGATAATCCCGAGCACTATACTTCAGCTTACGATATGGGACTACTAGCGTGTGAACTATTAACCCATAATGAAGATATACTCCGATTCACGCGTTTAAAAGAGTCATATATAAGAACTGATACAGAAAATCCTTTCTGGTTAGTTAATACCAATAAGCTTTTAGGACACTATGATGGTCTTGATGGATTAAAGACCGGCTATACAAATTTAGCTGGATATAATCTTACCGCTACAGCGCAAAGAGAAGGGGTGAGATTAGTAAGTGTTACTATGGGTGCAGATTCGATTAAAAACCGTTCACAAGATACAGTGAAACTATTAAATCACGGATTTTCAAAACTTGAAAGAGTAGCGTTATTTACTAAAGATGAAATAATGACGAGAGTTGATTTTAAAAATGCTAAAAATAAAGAAACACCGATTTATCCAAAAACTGATGTTGCACCAACTTTCCCCAAAGGAACTAAAGAAGGTGATTTAGATATCTCAATAATGTTAACTAAAGATTCTGCCCCACTTAAAGCCGAAGAAGAAGTTGGGTATTTAAGCATCAAATATCAAGGGCAAGAGAAAAAATATCCTCTCATCGTTAAAGAAGATGTAGAGAACAAAAAGTACCTCGATTACCTTTCTGATTCATTACTTGAGATATTCAGTTTAAATTAAAACATTTTGTAACCTTTGATCTAATTTCAAAACTTATTGTCGAGCCCACACAAAAGAGAATTTTAATGGAGTAATTTATCTTCCGAGGTGAGATAACTTTGGAAAACAAGATTAAAATATCGAAGTTTGATGACGGGCTTGTCATCAAAATTAGCGGTGATTTAGATTCCTATAAAACTCTGTCTTATAAGACAAAGATTTTACAAGCTATGGAAAAAAATGAGCCGCTTTTTTTGCTCTTTGATTTGAAGGATTTAACCTTCTTAGATAGCGCGGGAATTGGGCTAATTCTTGGACGCTATAACGACATTAAAAGAGTCGGAGGCCAAGTGGGACTAGTGGGGCTTTCATCCTATGCGGCTAAGATCGTTAAGATTTCAGGTCTTTCGAGTGTAATTAAAACTTATAAATCTGTAGCACAGTTTAAAAAGGAGGTCAGAGTATAATGGTTACAAATAGCATGGAACTGCGCTTTAAAGCGACTTTAAAAAACGAAAGTCTAGCGCGTACAGCAGTAATATCTTTTATAGAAAGTCTTCATCCGACAGCCGAAATCGTCGGCGAACTTAAAACGATTGTCTCCGAGGCGGTGAGTAATGCCATAATTCATGGATATCACCTCGATGCTTCAAAAGATGTTTATGTTAAAGGAGATATTGAAGATGATGTACTTTCGCTTATTATTAGCGATTACGGACAAGGAATTAAAGATATTGATTTAGCTTTAACTCCGCACTACACCACTCGGCCAGATCTTGAACGCGCTGGTATGGGACTAACCATAATTGAATCCTTATCGGATAGTTTTAAAATCCGTTCAGTTATCAATATGGGAACGAGAGTGATGGTGACAAAAAAGATCGTCAGCGCGGAAGAAAAGGTCACTGACGATGTCGGACAATGAGTTATTTAGTTTAGCACAAAAGGGAAATGATTCGGCTTTAGCAACTCTTTATGAAAATAATAAAAACCTCATATACTCTTTAATGAAAAGATTTCATTATAGTAATGAAGATAAAGAGGATATTTTTCAAGTAGGGGCTTTAGGATTAATTAAAGCGATACAAAACTTTGATCAATCATTTAACGTTCAATTTTCTACCTACGCCGTCCCCATTATCCTAGGTGAAATAAGGAAGTTTTTCCGTGAACAATCAGGGATTAAAGTTTCTCGCGGATTAAGAGAAACTTGCGCTTTAGTTTTAAAAGCTAGCGATGAATTTTCGGAAGAACATAACCGCGAACCAACGATCAGTGAACTTTCTCAAATCTTAGATCTTCCTTCTGAAGATATAGTTTTGGCTTTAGAATCTTCTTATAAGCCTTTATCTTTAGAGAAAAAAATTGATGAAGAAGACGAAAATAGCGCTGAGATTCAAGATAGTTTAGGGGAAGATGTAAAAGGAGTTATTGAAAATTATTTAGATATTGATCTTGCGCTTCAAGTTTTAGATAAGCGCGAAAGGTTATTTGTTCATCTGCGATTTTATGAAAATATGACGCAAGCGGAAATAGCTAAAAGATTATTTACCAGTCAGGTCAATGTTTCCCGTTTAGAAAAACGCGTCTTAAAAAAGATGCGAGAAAGGCTTTTAAATTATAGTAAATAGAACTTTGTTTATTTTTTCCTTTCTTCTTCCATAATAAAAACGAATGAGGATATATTATGGAAGAGCAAAGATATAAAAATATAACGGATAAATATACTAAATCTCCGAACATTTTTAAAAATTACCTATTAGCTTTTGTTATGGGAGCAGGTATGGGTTTATTAGGTAATTTAGAATTTGATTTATTAATGCGTTTTACAAATTTAGAAAGAACACTAGTGATGAGTATAATTTCAGTAACATTCATACTTATTGCCTCTTTATTAACAGGAATTGGGCAATATAAGAAACTAGGTCAAATCTTTGGCGCTGGATTATTTGTACCAATTACAGGATTTAGTAATTCCATGGTATCAGAAGCGATGGAATTTCGCTTTGAAGGTCCAGTTTATGGTGTTGGAAGCCGAGTATTCTCCCTAGCAGGTTCTGTAATTACTTATGGAGTTGGGGCGAGTTTTATTTATGGTGTCATTTATTATATATTGACTTTATTTGGGGTAAGAATGTAATGTTACATATTAATTTTAATAATGTTTATGTTTCTTCAACTGGAACAGTAGCAGGTCGAAAAGAAAAAGAAGGACCATTAGGAGATCTATTTGATAAAACATATAGCGATAATCTTCACGGATTAAAAAGTTATGAAACCGCAGAAGCGCAGATGATGAAAGAAGCGAATAGTATCGCTTTAAATAAGCTTGGCATGAAACTAGAAGATATCGATATTTTAATCGCGGGTGATTTAAATAATCAAATCGCTTGTTCGTCTAAAGTTAGTGGATTAATCAATAGTTCATTTTTAGGCGTTTATGGCGCCTGTTCTACTTCGATGCTCGCTACTTTAACTGGTTCAATTTTAGTTGATAAGGGAATAGCTAATAATGTTTTAGTTAGTTCTACTTCATCTTTTGCAACGGCTGAAAGACAGTTTAGATATCCCATTGAATATGGTGGTCCAAAAAAATTTACTACAACCTATACCGTTACTGGTAGTGGAGCGATGCTTTTAAAAAATACCCCGAGTGAAATAAAAATTACTGAAGGAACTTTTGGCCAAACTTTTGATACCGGTTGGACTAATGTTAACGATATGGGATCAGCCATGAGCTACGCTGCTTATAATACGATTAAATCACATTTAATTAACTTTAATCATCATGCTAATTATTATGATGCTATTGTAACAGGTGATTTATCTTCTATTGGATCAAAGATTTTATATGATATGTTTAAAGAAGATGGAATTGATTTAAATAATCACCTCGACTGTGGAAATCTAATATTTGATATAGAAAAACAAAATGTTTTTGCTGGAGGATCTGGAGCGGCATGCTGTCCTTTAGTTACTTATACAAAAATCTTTAATGAATTAAAAAATGGAAAATATAAAAGAGTTTTAGTCGTTGCGACTGGTGCTTTACATGATCCAATCTATGTCTTTCAAAAGAAGAGCATTCCAGTCATCGCTCACGCAGTTACATTTGAAAGGAGTTAGGAATGACTTATCTTTATTCAGCACTATTTTTAGGACTAGTATGTCTTATCGCTCAGCTTCTATATGAATATACTAAGTTAACACCTGGACATATTACCTCAATATATGTCGTTTTAGGTGTTTTACTAGAATCTTTTAATATTTATGATAAGATTTCAAAATACGCTCCGGGTGGAGCGACACTATCAATCTTAAACTTTGGTCACATTATGACTCATAGCGTAGTTGAAAAAGTTAATGAGCAGGGATTTATAGGAATATTAAGTGGCATGTTTGTTCCGTGTTCAATCTCTTTAACAGTTGTTATAGTGGTCAGTATATTTGCTGCTATAGTATTTAAACCGAAACCATGAAAAACAGTTCATTTTATCAAATCGCTGTTGATTATCTCACTTTAGCTTTAAAAGTTGGAGAAAATTTTGATGCGGTAAAAAAAGAGATCACCTATAAAAATAAAAAAGGAACACTATTTTTATTAACCACTTTAACTTCCGCCACTGAAGTTATTGCAATTAGTGAAAGTTTAATTAATTGTCGTATGGGAAAAAAGCCTGATTACCAGCTTTATAATGGTTCGGTGAGTGAAGAAAAAGACCTCAAGAATTTAGCAAAACTAGTGTTTTCTGGTGTTGCAATTTTGCTTTTACCCGAAAACGAATATGCCTTAACTATTGAAGTTAGAAACTATCCAACAAAAGGAATTAGTGAACCAAACGCTGAAAAAAGTGTTCGGGGATCAAAAGATGGTTTTACTGAATCGATAAATGATAATATTGGTTTATTAAGAAGAAGAGTTAGAGATAAGAATTTAAAAATTGAACTTATAACTTTAGGAAGTAAATCAAAAAGCGATGTGGCTTTAGTTTATTTAGATGGTGTTGGAGATAAAAAGACCATAGATAAAATTAGAGAAAAACTAAATAATATTGATATCAATTCTTTAGTAATGACCAGTAGAGCACTGGTAGAAAAAATATTACCTCAACGCTATAACCCCTTTCCTTTAGCGCGATATACCGAAAGACCAGATATCGCATCTATTAATCTTTTTCAAGGAAAAATATTGCTAATTTGTGATACTTCACCAGATGTAATTATTTTACCTATAACGATATTTGATCATTTTCAAGACGTTGAAGAATATCATCAATCTCCCCTTGTTGGTTCATTAACAAAGATAATAAGAACTTTAGGAATCTTTCTATCAGTTTTTCTCGTTCCGCTTTGGTACATATTAATTACCGAAACAGGTATTAATAACTATTTCATCCTGCGTCCATCAAAAGAAGTTCAAATGCCGTTATTTTTACAAATCATCATCGCTGAACTATTTGTTGAACTTATTCGTTTAGCAATCGTTCATGCGCCGAGTGAATTAACTTCCTCAATTGGAGTAGTTGCTGCCATAATCCTAGGTTCAGTAACGATAGAACTAGATTTATTTTTACCTGAAGTTTTAGTTTATGTTTCTTTTGCTGCTATAGCTTCTTTTGCTACACCAAGTTATGAATTATCTTTAGCTAATAGGTTAATAAAAGTATTGCTATTAACATTATGTTTCTTATTCGGTAGATTAGGATTTATCTTGGGTTGTATTGCATTATTTGTTTTCTTAGTTTCTAAATCTGTTTATGGAATATCATATCTATATCCTTTAATACCTTTTGATAGAAGAGAAGCGTTAAAGATATTTTATAGAGATGATGCTTCGCATAAAAAAACGTTAT